>NZ_PQWO01000072.1 GCF_003231495.1 Acaryochloris thomasi RCC1774 | reverse complement strand
CCTATACCTAGAAAGGAATGTGTCAATTTCGCTGCCTCGAGAAATGCGAAAATTATAGCCTGAAATCTATACCCTCAAAGCGTTACAGCCTTAGCGTTGTTTTCTGTTCCGATGTACCCTAAACACCATCTCCCGTTTGCAACACATAGGATTCCTCCGCTCGGGTAAAGGGCAAGTCACTATAGAAGCCGCGCTGTACCAGATCAACAAAATTCCCGGCAGTGACTGGCGCACTATAACCATCAACCACCACCGTCATCGGACCTTGGGTGGTTTCTAGGACAACCGTGGCCCGACCGTTGAGCTGTGGTAGGGACTGATAAGCCAGGGGGACTTGAAAGGGAAATTTGCTCACTAGCGCCCCTTCAAGCTGGTTCATTGCGACGGCTGCACGAACGCTCAGATCGGTAAACGCCTCTGCATCTTGCCGATCAGCAGCGTCCTTCAAGGCCACCAAGTCCTGGCTAATGGTGTCCGCTAGATCTGTCGCCCTCTCTCGATGGTCAGCGGGGACTTCGCTGAGAATATCCATCCGATGCTGACTAAAAGCACTGATGGCCTTATCGGTATTGCGCTTTACTTCACCCCAGCTTTTCTTCAAGGATTTGGGGGTAGAAGCCGCCAGCGTCATCGATGCATTGTCTACATATTCTTGAACCTCTAGCATCGCTTGATTGTCCAGTGGCAGAGCTTGACGCAGCAGTGCATTAGGGTTGGTGACGGCATCACCCGGTGGCAGGTAGGCAATCAGAGTCAATGCATTGCTGGTATTCCAGGTTCCACCACTGAATCCAAGGGAGGCAACGATCACAAGTATGATCGCCAGTAATCGCTGAGTCATCTTGGACAATGCCCGATTCCATGAAGACTGCATGGCTCTCTCCTCACTCTTTCTAATGTGTATTGACCTTGTCCCGAAAAAGTGGACAGTTAAGTTAGAGAGTCATCGGTTGTCCTAGATTAAGCCAGTACTGCTCTTCAAGCTGAACTGGAGCAAGATATCCAATGGTCGAATGAATACGCTGTCGGTT
>NZ_PQWO01000071.1 GCF_003231495.1 Acaryochloris thomasi RCC1774 | reverse complement strand
CCACTGTCTGCCACACAGGTAAAAGACCAATCCGTGAGGCTGATGAATGAAGTATAAGTACCGGTACCACTGTCCTGGTTGAGGGTGATGGTATCTTCATCGGCACCAAAGCGGTTTTCAAGCGAGAGCAAATGAGCATAGCTTTTTACCCCCGGTGTGGGCAGTCGGTTAGCAACGCACATGGCCAATTCAGATGAATCAACATATACCGTCTGGTTACTTTCAGAACCGAAGGGACCCATATTGATTATAGGAATTGGGAATTCGTTTTGCCTAACCCCGGTCATCAATGCCAGATCCTTGTTATCAGGCAATATCTTATTAGTATTCGCCCAACCACTGTTGATTTCAACTGTATTCACCTTGGTGCCAGCTAAGGCCGTATCTCCGGTTTCCTTTTTCAGATTGATAGTATCTGATGTACTGGTTGGTGGTTCAGCAGGATCTGCTAACTGTATTGCTCCTGTCCCACCAATGGTCGTTGTGGAAATCTTAACATTACCGGCCTTGATATCATCATCATCAAAAACAAAAAGGAACATCCAGGGACGAGTCAGATTACCGGTTTGGGCGAAACGTTCCCAGGGCAGGGTACTCCTGGTGAGCATAATGTGCGGCAGGTCATTGGAATGGTCTCCCAGACTTGCAGGAGGCGGAAAGCAGGAATAGACCTTAGCTTTTGGAATGGTAAAGCGTTCTCCCCCTACAAAAATTGTCTTGGAAGCAGTAAAAGTAGGACTTGCATCACCCGGGATATTCTCTCGTTGCTGCTCAACTGTAATGGTATAATCATCTGATTTCAGTGCAGGCTGATGATCGCTCAGAAAAGATACTTTTTCGTTCGTTGTGTTACTCATGCCTTTTAGCTGTTTGCAGTGGTTGAGACATATATTGATGATATTCCATTCACTCTGTCTTGCAGACCGGTGTTTGAGGGTATTTCCTCAGCAGTAAAGCCGAGTGCCGCTAAAACTGACTTTCGTTTGGTGTCGGCACTTGTCAGGTCAGAAGAGGCCGCAGTACCTACAGTTGAGGTAAGACTTGAAGGATCAAGATTGTTCCAGTTAAAATCA
>NZ_PQWO01000070.1 GCF_003231495.1 Acaryochloris thomasi RCC1774 | reverse complement strand
GAGGTGCAAATAAGCTTAAGATAGCTATCGTATCTATCGCCTCTTCCTCCATGCCAGCAGCATTGCGTATCACTTTGACTGAAGATGAAGCATCAACTCTTCAAGACCTTCGCCAATCTCCAGCAGCGCCTCAGCGCACCCGAGACCGTGCTCATCTGATTTACCTCAATGCCCAAGGCTGGAATGCTCCTGCCCTAGCTGAGATTTTTGATTGTTGTGAACATACCGTTCGCGCCACACTCAAACGCTGGCAAGATAACGGTGTTAATGGATTGTGGGATGCCTCCGGTCGGGGCAGTAAGCGCCGCTGGCACGTGTGTGACCTAGAGTATCTTGAGCAATGTCTTGAAGAAGACGCCCGCACTTACACCAGTGAGCAACTGGCCCAAAAACTAGCTCAAGAGCGAAATGTAACCCTTAGTGCTGACCGACTGAGGCGGTTGCTCAAAAAAAGGGCTGGCGGTGGAAACGAACGCGCCACAGCCTCAAGGACAAACAAGACCCGGTTGCCAAAGCCATCAAGCAAGCGGACCTCGAGTGCTTGAAACAAGCAGCCCGAGACAATCTGATTGTGCTTAAGTATCTTGATGAGGCAGGCTTTTGTTTATGGTCTCCAGTGAGTTGTAGCTATAGCCGAGTCGGTGAGCAGAAACGAATGGAACAAACGGCCCAACGCTTCGGTAGCCGCATCAGTATCTTGGGTGTGTGGCAAGCTCATCAACAGTTTGACTACGCTTTGTGTCAGGGGGGCTTCAAGACACCGTCCTACCTCAAGGTGATGAATTGGCAAGCAAAGAAAGCTCAGCGGAGATTGAAACAGACGGGAAAAATTACGGTCATCGTCCAAGATAATGGCTCAATTCATACCAGCCGAGAAGCGAAAGCGCTGTGGCCCCAATGGCACAAGCAAGGGCTGTTTATATTTATGCTCCCAGCCTACTGTCCTGAGTTGAATGACATTGAGACCCAGTGGCGGCAACTTAAGGCTCACGAAATAGCGGGGCAGATGTTTAGCAATGAGTACGATTTAGCGATTGCCGTCATCGAAGGGATGACCGCTCGAGGTGAAAAGGG
>NZ_PQWO01000069.1 GCF_003231495.1 Acaryochloris thomasi RCC1774 | reverse complement strand
AGTTGAATGACATTGAGACCCAGTGGCGGCAACTTAAGGCTCACGAAATAGCGGGGCAGATGTTTAGCAATGAGTACGATTTAGCGATTGCCGTCATCGAAGGGATGACCGCTCGAGGTGAAAAGGGAAAATACAAGGTACACCGTCTTAAGTTTAATTCCGCCTAGCTACTTAAAAGAAGGTGCCAATCCCTATAACTGTGAATATGTTTGGCCAGGGTTAGATTTGATCATTACTGGGCAAACGCAGCCTTCTACACTCCTAGATCACCTTACGCTTGAAGATTTCAAGGTTTCCCCTGAACTGCCACCCCTACCGCCAAACATGGTGGGTTGGAGTCTGAAGCTCTTACCCATTCTGGGAGCCTTGGCTTTGGGATGGACCATTGTCCACTGAGTATGAGTCCCAATTTCCGAAAACTACCCCAGTGCTTTGACTGCCGCCATACCACTCCGGCAATCTCTATCTCATCTGCGCCCTCCATCCCAGTGGTCCCAAGAGCGATCGCTGCAGTGACTTTGTTGAGATCGAGGGCATAACAGTAGAAGAACCATGGTCACCCGAGGGTTGGGCTTATGCTGGTGAGGGACTGCTGCTGATAACCACGAATGTTCTGCAGCAATTTGATAGGATTCATCCTATCGTGAGCGGGTGCTGTCCGAACTGTGGGCATGAGTATGATCGTGGGAATCCGCCAGTGGTGCATTGGAATTGCCCGAATTGTCAGTGGAAGGGCGACTGTATCTAGGCGATTGTTGTGCTTGAGTCCCTAGCCACACTGATTGGTTACTTAGGGAGAGCAATTCAAATATTAGTAGGACTCGTTAAACGTTCATGAAGAAATACTGAGATATCTCAATCCTCACTATTCGCGGACTACATAAGGATTAACCGTTTGAAGGATATTCACCTATGCAAAAGTTAGTCACGATTTATTTAGATCGCGAAGGCTATCGTATAAGAGGACAGAGTGACCTTGTCCCGAAAAAGTGGACAGTTAAGTTAGAGAGTCATCGGTTGTCCTAGATTAAGCCAGTACTGCTCTTCAAGCTGAACTGGAGCAAGATATCCAATGGTCGAATGAATACGCTGTCGGTT
>NZ_PQWO01000068.1 GCF_003231495.1 Acaryochloris thomasi RCC1774 | reverse complement strand
CATGGGCTTGATACCCAAATTCTCACCGGCACTTATTGTATTTGCATTCAGTTGGTATGCGGAATTGGGTATAAAGGAGCTCGCAGTGAGTTCCAGGTCTTTGGGATTGACCACCTCAACCTTCTGATCATTACTCTTTTGAGTCACAGTTTTTACCAGACCACCGACCAGCTTGAGCTGCACCATACCGGAAGTATCCACAGTATCAGAACCTGCAACTTCTTTGGCAGCAGTATAGCTGGTCAGGAATTTGTTCCAGCTCAACAGCGGTTTGGGAGCAGGAGATGCCCCGAAAGCGATATCTACCGTGCATACGCCCAAGCCTATGCTGGCTTCTCCTCCAAATTCAGGTCCGTGTATACTCAGGCCTTCACCTACGGTAAAACCTACCCAGCAATCCACAAACAAAATATGGATATGTACCTCCAGGGTAAATTCCACACTGAAATGTCCTTCATAATGAAGGGGCGACCAGTCAATCTCAAAACGTGCATTGACATCGAAACAGGCCCTTACCCAATCGAGGTTATAGGTGGCTTTCAAAAAGCCCCCGGCCACAATGCGATGTGGAGTCAGGGTCCAATAGCCACCACCTTTTATGCTCAGGTTACTGTTGATCTGCCAGGTAAAGCCTAACTCGGGTATGTTTTGCGGATAATAAGTCTGAGGCGTGTAATGGTTGCCATAACCTCCGAATGAGAATACAAAATCGCCACTGTGTGGGTTGCTGCCTGTCCAGAAGGCAATGGCAAAACCGCCTTGCAGGTGGCACTCTTTTGAGAACACATAAGAGCTGGGGGTGAGCATACCCCTCACCAGCAAAGTACCGGCTGAGGGTTTGTAGCTACCTACTACCTCCAGTTCAACCACCGCTACCGGTTTCGGGTCTTTGGGGTTGGGGGCTTTGTAGGTAGACACACCCAGCAGGTCGAACTCCAGCTCTTTGCCAAACTTCACAATGAAGAGTGCAAAGGAATTGATCACTTTGAAGGAGGTAAAATGCACCGCGATGCCCAGAAAATCTTCACCCAGCTGTGGTGGCAGATAGGTGTTCATGTCGGTGGGTACCAGCTGTCCTGTACCGTTTTTAGTAGTGTTGGAACTGCTGAGGGCAGCCG
>NZ_PQWO01000067.1 GCF_003231495.1 Acaryochloris thomasi RCC1774 | reverse complement strand
CTTAAACTCCTCGGTGACTTTTCGACCCGTTTGGTAGACCTTGTCTAACACCGTCGTAAAGACCTTCAGACCCGTTTTAGTCTTGGCTGTGGCCATCAACTCTTTCACAACTTCCACCGCCTCAAAAATGACACCTTCACAAACACGGGTTAGATGGGGAAAGAGGCGATGCTCAATGGGATTGTATTTCGAGGTATAGGGCGGATAGTGGGCAATACGAATTTCAATGCCCAATTGAGTGACCAGTGCCTGTAAATCTTGCTTAAACAGGTAGTGGCGTGAACTATTAGAGCCACCGCCATCACACAGAATCAAAATAGAACTGGCTTTCGGATATTGAAGAGAGCCGTAATGCTTCCACCAGTAGCAGATCGAATCACAGGCAAACTCTCCGGTGTCATGACTGGTGCCAATCTGGACATAGCCGACGTTCAGGTTCAGGTCGTACAATCCGTGAGGAATAGCGACCCCCTTTGCTAGAGACGGCCAATCATGGTCAAAAACCTGAATCTCTTGTTGGGTATACAAACGCCCCTCTCGGTAGAGTAGACCAATCAATTCTTTTTTTTAGTGTCCATGCTCACTATCGGATTTCCTGAATCTTGATAGGTTTTTCTAAGCTTCCCGATATTTTCAAACTGCTCGTTGCGCTGGGCCGTTTCTCCTGTAGGAAGGCGTTTCTGGGCTTTGCGTTTACGATAGTTATGTTTGGTCAGTAACTGATCAACGAGGGTAACGCTGATAGCTTGGCCATCGACTTCTATTAACTGAGCAATCTCGTGTCGCTTCAGATTTGTCCATTTCTGCTGCTCATCAATGGGAGACCCTGCAGTGTATTCGGAAAGCACCTCAATAAAGGCTTCATCGAGTCCTTCGACGGTCTCAAAGGCTGATTTGCGACCCCCGCCTTTAGACCGTATTCCCTTTTGATTCATCGCGACTTCGTCATCTAGCTCTGATAGGCCAAAACGAATCGTGTAGTAATCGCACCCAAACAAAGCACTGATGTACGATATCCCACCCCAGCCCAATTTGGCGGCTTCGATAGCGGCATAACGACGACGATCCTTCTCGTTCAAAGACTTGTAGAGCCGTTGCATTTGCTGCTCAATATTCACTGTGTAAGGATTCATCTCAAACCAAATAGGGGAGGATGCTCAGACTATCATTCTTCCATTGAGGTTCTGGATATTATTTATTCCTCGATCCT
>NZ_PQWO01000066.1 GCF_003231495.1 Acaryochloris thomasi RCC1774 | reverse complement strand
TGACCTTGTCCCGAAAAAGTGGACAGTTAAGTTAGAGAGTCATCGGTTGTCCTAGATTAAGCCAGTACTGCTCTTCAAGCTGAACTGGAGCAAGATATCCAATGGTCGAATGAATACGCTGTCGGTTGTAAAACACTTCAATCCACTCAGCAATGACCGTTTTAGCCTTTGCTCTTGTCGCGAAAACTACCGGGTGAACCAGCTCAGTTTTGAGTGTACCAAAGAAGCTTTCTGCGACCGCGTTGTCCCAACAATTGGCCCGACGACTCATGCTGCAAGTGATATCTGAAATCTCAAGGGCTTTTCGATAATCACTACTGGCATATTGACTACCTCGGTCGGAATGAAAGACAAGGCCAGCCGCCGCTGGTATGCGGTGCCCTAACGCTGCCTCTAATGCGGTGGAGACCAACTCTGTCCGCATATGCTCAGCCATTGACCAGCCCACAACTCGCCGCGAGAATAAGTCAATAATGACAGCCAAATATAGCCAGCCTTCCGTCGTCGCGATATATGTCATATCTGCAACCCAGGCACGGTCGGGTTCTGTGCTTGTAAAGTCTCGATTGAGAATATTCTCAGCAATGGGCAAGCTATGAACCGAGTCGGTCGTTGTGACCTTAAAGGGACGCTTACGCCGAGCACAGATGCCGAGCTTGGCCATTAACCGCCTCACTCGTTGACGGCCGACTCGAAAGCCTTTGGCGAGCAATGCCGCATGGATTCTTGGAGAGCCATAGGTTTGACGACTCTCTTGATGAATCTGGTGAATCTGGTTAGACAAGATTTCATTCTCCTGCTGTCTAGGGGAGACTTCTCGATTGACCCAAGCGTAGTAGCCACTCCTGGCAAGCTTGAGCACCTTGCACATCAAGGTAATAGGATAGTTGACCTTCTCTGCATCCATTAGCTCATAGGGTCCCCAGTCTCCCTGGCAAAGAAGGTCGCGGCCTTTTTTAGAAAATCTCGTTCCATCTCAACGCGTTTGAGTTCGCGCCGTAAGGCCACCAGTTCTTTGCGCTCAGCAGACGTAAGCGCTCCTTTTGGATCTGACTGGCGATCTATCTTGGCCTGTCTGATCCAGTTATGAACTGTGCTCACACCGATTCCGAGTTCCTTGGCAACTTGGCTGACTGGCTTGTCCGCTTGCTCGACAATACGGACTGCCTCTGCTTTTTGTTCATCAGTGAATAGTCTGCGTTTCTTCTGTGTCATGTGGACATTCTCCTAGATCATTTCTTCGAATGGAGTGTCCACTTTTTCAAGACAAGGTCA
>NZ_PQWO01000065.1:1062-1738 GCF_003231495.1 Acaryochloris thomasi RCC1774 | reverse complement strand
TTGAAGGTTGAAGATTTTTAAGAAAACTTTGAATTTCTGCTCGTTGCTGATTGAAACGCAATTTATAATCTGGAGAGAAATGATCTTTTGTTTTGCGCCATTGGATTTTCTTTGGCAATATTCCTTCTAACCCAGCTCTAACCATATAGCGTCTCCAGCCTTGATTGACTTTAAAATTGGATGGAGCGGCCAGTGCGAATTCTAACAACCGAACATCTGCAAATGGAGTAGAGTGTCTGATATGACTGTGATCCATATAAGGCATTCAATGCCTTGTCGCCTTTGTATTGTATTAGATTGAATTCTGTGTAACCCGGAGACCTCTTTTCTCATATATGCCGTTGACCTCTCGATTATTTCAGGCAATAACATGCCTGTATGGTTTTCAAGAAAAGCTTTTTGTATTGAAAGGTTAGGGGCAAGAGTCGTAAGCGCTTTTTTGATAGGTGATGAAACCGGGCCAATTCCGAGTTCTTCCCAAAATGGTCTGATTACCTTCGTGCCAAAGATTAACCATGGGGGATTTCCTTCTTCCTTTCCAAGGAGTTGTAGTTCCTTCATTAAATGCCCCAATTTAAGTTGTTTGAAAAGGTCTATCCAATAGCCGCTACCATGGTATGAGGGTCCCAATTCTCCATAGACTCCATCTAACAGTACACGGGCTTTATGTTGTCTG
>NZ_PQWO01000065.1:0-1052 GCF_003231495.1 Acaryochloris thomasi RCC1774 | reverse complement strand
ATGGCGTCATACATGAAATGACGATTAGAAAAGTTAGGTAATAAAGTTCGCCTCAGTTTTTCAGCTACTCCACTCATTGGTCCTAAGCCCTCCGCGGTCATGTACTCTATCCTGACGTTTTCAAAGGATTTGAACTCATCAATATATTCACGCTCATCTGTGAACATCGGTTTGGATGATTCAGGAATGACTCCCGCAATGGCAATAAGCTCCTTATTCTGGTTTTTTAAAATGTGACTTGCTACTGCGGTAATGGCCGAGGAATCTAAGCCACCGCTTAACATAGATGCCACAGGTAAATCGGTCCTTATCCGATCGCCAACAGCTCTAAACATGTCTTCTTGAAAAGCTTCTACTAAGTCACTTTCCTTTTTATAAGGTAGGCGCTTAGTCGGGTCAGGTCTCCAATAGACGTGTTTCTCAATACCATTGTCATTAACTACCATCGTGGTAGCCGGCTCAACCCTTGAAATATCCTTCAAATAAGTACTCTCCTTATTGCCATAAAAATTCTCTAATAACAGGAGGTCACAAATCTTATTTGGGTTGGGTCCCTTTTGTATAAGGGCAGTCAAGGGCTTAATCTCTGAAGCAAAGATGAATTGGCCTTTTTCAAAGTGATAGTAAATAGGTTGATGACCAAAGTGATCTGTTGCCAACACTAATTGGTTTTTATTTTCATCCCAAATCACAATAGAAAAGTCACCTATAAGATAACTGGCAAATGCTACGCCCCGCTTTTCGTATGCTAAGAGAATAAGTTGACTATCCGTAGTCTGGTGGTCGTTTGCCAAGCGAATTCCCAAGTGCCTTGCCACATCGTCTCGATTATCAATGCGAGTATCCGCAGTTATGGCAATTTTCCTTGTCGAATCGAAGAAAGGCAATTCCTCATGAAATGACTCTGGAGTGAAAAAATTCATCTTGTGCCCAAATCCGACATTGCCGTTTAGCCACAGCTTACTTTGGTCCACACTCGAAATCTCAAGCCTTCTTTGCATTGAAAGTAAAGTAGCTCTCTCAACTGGTCTATTATCGAAATTAACAATGCC
>NZ_PQWO01000064.1 GCF_003231495.1 Acaryochloris thomasi RCC1774 | reverse complement strand
TACGCCAACGCGTCTCAAGATTGGTGCGCAAGACACTGTCATTCTCCAAAAAGCTAGAGAATCATATCGGTGCTATTTGGTACTTTATTCACCATTACAATCAATCCTTACCTATTTAGGACTACCAATCATTCAAAGGTCGCTCAGTTTCCTGAGCGCTTTCATTTTAAGCATCAACCCAAACAGTATCGGGGTTGGCGCTCTGAATCATTCGATTTAGTCGCGCACTGGAGCAGTAACTCAACGGCTTGATTATCAAAGTTACGGGAGCGCACCTTGCCCAAGATAGTGTTGAGACGGAACATCGTCGTTTCAGCCAGAGAGCGCCGATGATAGTGAGCCTCTTGCTTCCACTTGTTTCGCCCTCCTCTGCGGATGGCCCGAAGGTTCTCATCGCGTTGATGGGGTGGGGCACTGCAGTTGCCATGTTGCCAGATCTTGGCATTTTTCCTTGGGGGAATCCCAGCCCTAGCATTGCGCTGGGTCAGAGAATTATAGCAATGGCTTTGGTCATAGGCTCCGTCAGCAGAAACCTGCTCAATATCACCGTCCAGGAGTGATGCAACAATAAGAAGTTTCTCATCGAAACGATTGCCTTTAATGTCTAGAGGATTGTGCTTAAGCTATGAATGCTCCTCTTGGTGATGATCTGCTACCATCACCTTCCAAAGAGTTACCCGACCTGTTGAAGCTCTCGATCCAGGCTGCCCAGCTCACTTTTCCTGCCTTACATTATGCGGGCCGTCTACTCAGCGAGAGCGCAACGATAAATGACTGTCATCTGCAGCTTATCGCTCGTGATGATGCCGGTCATCATTTGCCAGAGTGGATACTTGACCTTGAGTTTTATACGGCTGGCACTCAGCTATCGTTGATGATTGAACGCTCAGAGCAACCCGAGTATCCTATCCTGTGGCAGGGTCAGAACGCCATTTGGATGGATGCTGAAACTGGCATTAAAGTCGATCGCCCTGCTGGGGGTGAACCGCTAGAGTGGCTAGCTCGCAGGCTGATGAAAAAGCTAAGTGATCACGTCGTGAATGATTAAGGATGTTGTTAAGGGAGCGAATAAAAGGACTCCAGCTTGATAGCTGAAGTCTGGGTGATGGTATTGTGCACCCAAAATGTAGAGACGTTTCCCCGTTGTGATCGCATCAAGGGCCAGAAGAGGTTGAGGCTGGTGAGGATTTAGTTTTGCAGACGATAGTATCCCCTCAAGCGCGTTCTTGTCCGCTGTTCATTCGTTTTGGAGTGCAACGGTTGTTTTTTGGCCCACACCACAAGCTCAGAACTCTCAACGGAGAATGTTCCGCCTAATAATTTGATCTTTAAATTGCCTTGTTCACAGTCTATGCGTTGAAGAGAGCGCCAATTTTCATGACTTCGGCTAGCTCTTCCTCCCCAAACCAGCAAATCAAGAGAGATACCAGAGCGTAAGCCAGCCCCCCGTCCCCAACTCAATCGCCAGAGTTCTTTGGCGGTGGTACAGTTCAGGTAGTAGCCATGTGGGGGGTTGCAGTACTGATAGATGTACTGTTGACTCTGCTCCGTTTGTGAGAGTGGGTAAAAACTTTCAGCTAACAATGCTTGCTTGATTAATTCTCCGTAGGGAGTCGTATGCTTCACAACAGCCCGCAGAGGTGGGTCTTGCCAGTAAGCCGTTAAGATTGCATCATGACCGGCCAATAGCTGTACGCCTTGCTGCAGAGCTTTTGTTTGGAGAGTACTGTTCGATAATGAGGGTGGATTTCCCTGGGTAAATCCTTTAACAAAGTGTTGGATTAACTCCTCATTTGTATATCTCGGTGATTGTCGTAAGGAACTGGTTTGAGGGTCAACCATGATTCAGAAATACCCAATACATATTCTGTAGAGTGGGCTATTTCAGGATGATGATGATCAAGACGTTAGGACCTTTGTTAGAAAAGCCTCTAATGATGCATAGATTTGATCAGGACTTTGTAATTGAGTTGGGTGCTTTAGTGACCTTGTCTTGAAAAAGTGGACACTCCATTCGAAGAAATGATCTAGGAGAATGTCCACATGACACAGAAGAAACGCAGACTATTCACTGATGAACAAAAAGCAGAGGCAGTCCGTATTGTCGAGC
>NZ_PQWO01000063.1 GCF_003231495.1 Acaryochloris thomasi RCC1774 | reverse complement strand
TCGCAATGAGCGCACTAAAGAAAGTGATCAGTGAGTAGAGCATTCTCATCAGAAGCAACAGACTGTGACTCGTAATTCAGCATTTTTAGTATTTGGCCTGGAGTAGTAGACCTACTCTGGAACAACAAACTATGAACTCAACCAGCCTCAATGACAAACTAAACCGCTGAAAGTACCTAACAGAAAGGATTTCAGTAGCTCATGAGCTAATAATCAAAAAAGTTATTTCCCTGAAACCTATACCTAGAAAGGAATGTGTCAATTTCGCTGCCTCGAGAAATGCGAAAATTATAGCCTGAAATCTATACCCTCAAAGCGTTACAGCCTTAGCGTTGTTTTCTGTTCCGATGTACCCTAAACACCGAGTACCGTCAGATTGCCTATGAAAACCAGACGGCTCAACCAAAAATACTTTCTTACCCGACTCTTTATCAACGATAAACGGGGCAGAAAACGACAACTGTGGCTCTGCAGCTTTCTTCGAAGCAATAGGTAGCGTCTGAGAGAAGTTTCGTGGCTGAGCAGCAAGCCCGCCAGAGCTTTGCATTGAGAACGATGACTGACCACTAGAAGAATCAGGTGAACACGCTAGCTTGACAGTGTTAGTTCTTGGCTGTTGAATTTCAACCTGATCTACAAGGACGGGCCTATCCTCAACATCAATTTCTACTTGACCATCGAATTGAGACCCCAGGTCAGAAGTTGCTGTTATCGTAAGATTTTCGCCAAACACACTCAGGGTATCAATACGAATCCGACCACCCACACTTTGTTCAGCATTTGCCGAAATACGGCTTTCTCCGATACCTACAATCAATGATGAGTTGATTGCGACATTCCCTCCCAGTCCAAGCCCTTTGGCCGAGGCAGAAATGATACTATCGTCAAGACTTAAAAGCTCACTCTGAAGCCGAATATTACCGCCATTCCCAGACTCGGTAGAAGCGGAAATTTCTCCTCTACTACTAAGTTTCAAGAAATCTGCTTCTAGGTTTATATTCCCGGCATTACCAAGACCATCGTTATTAACACTTATCAAAGCTCCATCAACAACAGAAAGATTTTTTGTACTAATATTTAAGCCTCCTGCGTTACCTAGGGGCACTGGCAAAGCTCCAAGCTGATCTTCAAAGGTAGGTCCAGTAATACTGGCAGACGAATCAATTAGACTAGGATTAGGGGAAATGGGATTTGAACCGCTTATGAATATAGATTCAGAAGTATCAATATTTACAGTACCCGCATTACCCGTTCCTACAGTAGAGGTTCCAATCCTTGAACTATCGAACAATGACAGGGTATTGGCATTAATCGTCAACTCTCCAGCATCACCTGGACCAAAGGTAGCAGCATTGATTGAACTCGGGAACAAGAAAAAAGGTAAAATACCAGCTAAACGAATATCTGTTGCCAAAATATTTACACTTCCACCAGAGCCAGGGCCAAATGTTGCAGACCCGATGACGCCGCCGTTTGTCACCAGGAGTTGATCAGTAGAAATGCTGACCTCACCCGATGCGCCTGAGCTAAATGTAGCACTACTTATATTACTAAAAAATATTGGGAATTCAGGAGAGAAATCTAATACATTTAATTCATTACTAGCATCAATAATAATATCGCCAGCTTGCCCTGCTAGAAATGTTCTTGTTGAAATTTGCCCGCCATTTATGAGATTCAACGATTTCGTCTTAATGATGATGTCTCCACCAGTACTATTCCCGAGATTGTCGGTTAGAAATGTACTTGCAATCCTTGCATCATCTTGATTTTCGACAATTGCAGTGATAACTGGGCCTGAGAATCTACCGTCCTCAGCGATATTAAGGAGATTTAATTTTTCGATAGCCTTGACTTGAATATCTCCTGATGGTCTATCTCCAAAGCTTTGAACAAGTAACACTGAACCGCTATCTATAGAAACGTTATTTCCAATGAGAGAAATATTTCCTCCAGGACTTCCAGAGGAGTCAATAAGCGAACGATTAGAGAAACTTATGTCGAGGAAAGAATCAACATTCGAAAAATCAAAATTCTGATTATTAAAATCATCATTAATCAGAACATCACCTTGACGAACAGGGGTTATGCCGACATACGCCTAATTATTCTCACTCAAACCTTGAAACCCTTTATTAATAGTCTATTCAAGACTTCAAAGTTTTGGATTTAGGTAACTTATATGCCTGACCACAGTAGGGGCAGAAC
>NZ_PQWO01000062.1 GCF_003231495.1 Acaryochloris thomasi RCC1774 | reverse complement strand
CGATCATCGCTAGGGACTTGCCCTAGATTTACAAACGCAAATCTATTGATAGGGTTGTAGTGCATCACGACTCCTCCCGTGTTTTCTGTATCTCTCGCTTAACCGCTGTCCGCTCTCGCTTCCAGTAGTATCGAGACTGGCGCTTGTCGCGGTGCTTTCGGTACTCGCCGTCGCCTCTAAGAGGTCGGCGGGTCTTGCTGTTGCGGTGCATTGGTTTTGCTCCAGTCAGATTTGCTCAACGAACTCATTACCGTTGTCGTTCGGGCGCTGGCCCTGTTCACTGCTGTCTGCCCCCTCAGTAAGAGTTTCAACGATGTCACTCGCCGCCTCTGCTGCGATATCCCAGTTGATGAGCCTTGAGAAATGTGTCCAGAGGGGGACGCCTGCATGGGTCACAAAGGATGCGGCCACGGCACCTAGTCCTAAGTAGAAAATATTGCGAATCATCGAAAATCCTTTGTTTGAATGCTTGGTTTAGGGGCATTTCAGCCCCCTTGTATTGCTCGTGCTAGACCGTCGCCAGCTCTCGCCATTGCGAATCAGAGATGCTGAGCACTTGAGACCCGATGGCCTCTAATTCACTAGCTCTGTCGTAGCTCTCAGGGTCATGAGCGGTTCGAGTAATGGCATTCATCAGACCGTATGCCGTCAAGTCTTCATCAATAAGCAGATGATTGAGTGCCTGCACCTGCTCGGCCTGGGTCAATCCAAAGTTCTTTCTGGCGCGTTCCATCAGCTCATCAGTGGAAACCTCGATTCGCATTTCAGCAGATCGCCGCATTTGGTTGATTGTTCTCTGAAAAGTAGCCTCATCGTGAGCTTTCGAGAAATGTTCAATGAACTGCTCTAGCTTGACTGCTGCTCGGTCCCGGTCGAGGATTTGACCTAACTCCCGGAACTTAGAGCCAGAGTGCCGAACTGTAAGGCGCTCCCCCTCCTCCATGCGCGTCATACCATTTTCACAAATGAGCCTAAAGTTAGCTGGGTAAACGTTTAAGCCCCCCTCTCCTGTCTCCGAGTTGGTGATCGTGACCCCCGAGCGGATGATATCGCCCTTTCGGATCTCTCCTTCAACCTTGGGGAATGCCAGTTTGATGTAGAGGCGGTGGTCGGTTGTGTCGGTACTCAGTAGTTCTAGATTACTTCCGAGTTTCTGTAGCTCAGGGGCAAGCGCTTCTAATACTTGGTCATGGTCAATAATTTCATAGCCGCCGCCAAGGAATGCCCTGGCCGTGTTGCCCATTGTTCTCAGAACATGAGTGCGTGAGCTTTGACGCTGTAGCCAGAAGTTAACGTTGCTAGCGATCAGCTCGGGTGCCTCACGCCGCATCTTGCTGTAGTAGTTGCCGTGGATGCCTGTAGCCTGTGCGAGTTGTCTATGGGCGGTGTCGCTGACTTCTAGCTCTAGAATCTCTGATTCAGTAATGATCGTGAGGCCATCACCTGATTCATTCATTTCGACTGCGCCGGACTGTACAACGTAGTCTTGCTTCTGAGATATTTGGTTGTCGATTTCAGCACCGAGGGCTGCAAAAGACGAGTATCCAGTTTTCATGTCATCATCTCCAGTAGGTGTGTATTCACCAGCGGAAGGGTTACGGGTCTCAATCGAATCCCTTCCGCCAGTCAAAAGTTTTTAGTTAGTTTCAGTTTTGAGTCGTGACGGACATCGGGCTATCCCCGGTGGCTGCGGTCTTTGTCAGCAGTTTTCCGATGCTTGGGGTAGGTGATCGAACCCTTTATGGCTTTGTTTCTATACCTATAATTGTATACTAGTTAGTATTCAAAAGCAAGCGATTTACAGAATTTTATTTAAAGAACCAGGCTTGTATTTGAGGTGTATTTGTCAATTTCGGCTGGGAGAACGTTTTTGTTGGTGCTATAAGAGGAATATGAATATTGATCAGTTTGAGAGCAAGATCGAGGCCGGTCTGAGCGGCGCTGCATCGGCCTTGTATGAGGTTGGGAAAAACCTTGCCTGTATTAGGGATAGAAAGCTTTACAAGGCGGCAGGATTTCCGAATTTTGAATCCTATCTTAGAGAGCGCTGGGACTTTAATCGTACTCACGGCTATCACTTGATTCATGCAGCAGAGGTTCTGGAGGGTTTGATGGAGCATTTTGATGATGCCCAGCTTCCGCAGACAGAGAGTGCAATTCGTCCATTACGAGCGCTGAGTCAAGAGAAGCGTGTTGAAGTATGGAGTGAAGCTCTGAGGCGTTCCCGTCGTCGTCCTGGGAAAGGCACGGTTGATGCTGTGATCGCTGAGCTGTGTACTTGATGACTCCGGCCTGACTTGCGATCGCAACCTCCCAGAATGCAGCATCTGTGATCGAGTCCAGAGTCGTGGAATACCGGAGCATCGCGGAGGATATGCCGCGAAAGCTCTTGATGGGCTGGAGGACCGCTACCGTATTCGGCTGTTGGGCGGGGCGTTGTCTGCGGTTGACGAGAGCTTAAATGTGTTGAGAGCAGCCCCACCCAATTGCTCCGGTGACGAAGCGTCCGTGCGTTTTCTTCTGTCATTTGCGCCTACTTACATCAGCCCAGAGAGGAAAACTAGCCCCAGCTCAGCATCACTCTTGTATGCATTTCTGGGGCTTGAATTGTTGAGT
>NZ_PQWO01000061.1 GCF_003231495.1 Acaryochloris thomasi RCC1774 | reverse complement strand
AGACACTGTCATTCTCCAAAAAGCTAGAGAATCATATCGGTGCTATTTGGTACTTTATTCACCATTACAATCAATCCTTACCTATTTAGGACTACCCATTCGCCATCTAGGAGCAGTGTTTAGCCCACTGAAACGTCATCAGGCTCTGAGGCGGTTGTAAAGATTACCCGCTTGTATAAATCTTTCAGGGGAATCTCTACTGCGACTGATTTCAGTTGCACCACTGCCTCTTCGCCACTCCACTCTGTCAGCAGCCATTGGTGCGGTTCTACTTTGGTGTATTGCTCCACTCGATACTCTGTTTGATCGACCAGAATATATTCGGCAAATTCAGGAATGGAGCGGTAGAGGCGAAACTTACCGACCTTATCGTAGCCCTCTGTCGAGGCCGATAAGACTTCGATAATCAAGCAGGGATTGCTCACAGCCTTTTGCTGATTATCTGTAAACTGAGGGGGGCCTGAAATCGCCATCACATCAGGGTAGGTATAGCTGTCATAGGGTGATAGCCATAGCCGCATATCGCTCATGAAGACGGTATAGTCTAGATCTTCTAATGCCAACAGTAGCCGAGCATGGAATTTACCCGTCAAGACATTGTGGTTCGCTGAAGCTCCTGCCACTGGAATGATTTCTCCTTCGATTAGCTCACTTTTAGAGTCTGCTTGCTCTTCTTGCTGCAGATACTCCGCAGGTGTGCAGCGTTTATGGGTTGCGACTACCATGCTTGCTCTCTCTGTTGATTACGATTGTCTGGCTCTGTCAAGATGCGGCTGCAGCTTCCGAGCTTGATCCGCGTGTCCAAAAACAATCAAGTTAGATTGCATTCTGATGCCATCATAAACTCTGTCTTTTTGCACTGACAGTCATTTAAGAACTCTCTCTGAATAAGGCTGCTCAATTCTCTATGCTTTCGAGCCACCTCGATTCATGATCAACTGCGCCAGCTCTAGAAAGCCGTTTTGCTCTGGTTGGGATGCGATCGCACTCGGCTTGAACTGCATATCCGCCAGATAATTAGCAACATTTGCCACCCCCACCGAATAGGGAAATACCTCCGGGTCAAACAGCTCATCATCATTGGGACTATCGCCAATTGTGATCAGTTGTTTCGATGAACGCTGTATACCTTGTATAGAAAAGTGCTTACTTAACACCTCCAGCAGCCCGGTTTGTTTGTTCTGCCCTAGGGGTTTGATGTGACATTGAACATTGCTGTATACAAATCCCCAGCCTGCATCTGAACACATCTGTTTCATGCGGTGTAGATCGTCTGTCGCAAAGCCTGGGTTGGTATAAGTCCAGTCAGTCACCCGGAAAGCGTTGTCTGTTGCCACTTCAATAAACGGAAACTCTGTTTTGAGCTGGTCAAACATCTCCGCTAGCTTTTGGCGATGGGTCGCTCGGTCCTGGATTGGTGAGAGCAAAACCCCTGCCGGATCGAGATGGGGACTGTAGAATAAGCCTCCGTTTTCTGCGATCGCACCTGCAATCGGTAAATAGTAGGCTAGCCCATTCACCCAGCCCGCCGACCGTCCCGTGGTCATCAGCACCGTCACTCCTGCCTGTTTCAGATCAACGAGGGCCTGGAGCAGATCGCCCGTAATTTTTTCATCAAGGGTGAGCGTGCCATCCATATCGGTGGCAATTAAATCGAGAGCAGCAGGCCAACTGGAGAAGGTTGCAGAAAGCAGCGGAATCGTCATGGGCAATCGTGAGGAGTACAATCAAAGTCCTACAGTGCTTTCGTGACCCACCGCAAGGGGCTAAGGCTACAAAGGCTAGAAAATCATGGTTTCAATGTCGGATGAGTTGCAATCTCAACTCTCCAGCCCCCTCAAAATAGGCAACGTCAGCGTCAACAGTCGGGTGCTGCAGTCTCCGCTGTCTGGCGTCACCGATCTGGTGTTTCGGCGACTGGTGCGGCGCTATGCACCCGAATCAATGTTGTATACCGAGATGGTTCACGCCAGCCAGGTGCGCCACGTGAGTGAACTGCCTCAAATCATGGAGGTCGATCCCCACGAAGAACCTATCAGCGTTCAGCTATTCGACTGCCGCCCTGACTTTTTAGCTGAAGCAGCTCAAATGGCTGTAGCGGAAGGGGCCAATACCGTCGATATCAATATGGGCTGTCCCGTGAATAAAATCACGAAGAAAGGGGGCGGCTCTTCGTTACTGCGCGATCCAGAAACGGCTGAAGCAATTGTCAAATCGGTTGTTGGGGCCGTTGATGTGCCCGTAACGGTGAAAACGCGAATTGGCTGGACCGATGCAGAAATTACCATCCTTGACTTCGCCCAGCGGATGCAGGATGCCGGTGCCCAGATGATCACGGTGCATGGGCGGACGCGATCTCAAGGCTATAAAGGCCCCGCCCAGTGGGACTGGATTCGACAGGTCAAAGCAATTTTGGACATTCCTGTGATTGCCAATGGCGACATTAACTCTGCTGAATCAGCTCTGCAGTGTTTGGCCGAGACCGGAGCCGATGGCGTCATGTGTTCTCGAGGCACCCTGGGCTATCCCTTTTTGGTGGGAGAGATTGATCACTTTTTAAAAACGGGTGAGCATAAAACACCCCCAACGACTGTTGAACGGCTGCAGTGTGCTCGTGAACACCTACAGGCGCTGTGGGACTACAAAGGCCAGCGCGGTATCCATCAGGCTCGGAAGCACATGACCTGGTATGTCAAAGGCTTCTCTGGTGCCTCAGAGCTACGAGATCAGCTCTGCCAGATCAATACAGTAGAAGACGGTCAGGCTCTGCTAAATGTCGAGATTGAGCGCCAGAGGGTCTCTTCCGGCTTTTGAGGAAGCTTTCGTTTATAAATGATGTTGCATCAGCACTTGCCCGGGCACTTCCGAGGTTTGAATCCTCCTGTCAACGTTGAGTGCCTGATCTTTTCAGCTATTCTTTCAGCTTAAATTCCCTTCTGCTCAGGGAAAAGTCAGACGTGTATCAGATCAAGTTCAGCGAAACTTTAGGTCGCGCTGGGTAGGGTAAGAGCTAATGCGAAGCAATACCCAATATCAGCCTGCAATATATCGGGTTAATCGCCTCTTAAGAGACATTACTGGGAGCCACGATGCAATTATCCACCTGGCAGAGACCACCCCAGCAGATATATCCATCGAACTGACGACCTCAAACTGTGAAATTCTACCGAGCAGCCTCTGCTACGACTGTAGGTTCTTGGTGACAGCCGTGAGTACAGCCAACGTTAGGACCTACATTCCGCAGGTAGTGTAAATTTCGGATAATGAAGCAGTGCAAGCTTCATAGAGTTTTTCCAGATGTCAGAACTTCAGGTCGAAACGTTGGACCATCTAGGCTTAGTAGCCGGTGT
>NZ_PQWO01000060.1 GCF_003231495.1 Acaryochloris thomasi RCC1774 | reverse complement strand
AGACAGTCATGCTCAATCGGGCATGGGATCTCTATTGGGTTGATCGGCAAACTCTGCCTCTCGCTACTAATCCTTAACCCAGACCTTCTAGCCGCTAACAAGGCATATAGGAGCAGTGCCTAATAGCCTCTATATTTAGTTCAATCATATTAACGAGAAACAAGATCCCTCTACCCTTTTCGAGTGGATTTCTGGCTGGTTGATTGAAGCGGTGACGCTCTACACCTTGTTCGAGCCGTTTCTGTCACCAGCACAAAAGCTAGAATATGCCAGCCCCCTGCGCAAGTACTACGAGATTTTTCAGACGCAAGATCCAGATTTCTTTGACCCAGACGTTTACCGAGTGGTGAACTTGCTATGCAGCGCTTATCTGAAGCCAGAGCAACTATCGTAGACTAACTTTGCCACAGTGAAACCTGCTCAGATTAAGCTGAATAAAAACTATGACGCAGTAGACGGTTGCGCTTTGACCAATCAACTAATCTTGCTTGTTCAAGCTCTCCTATCAAGCGGGTGACGGTCACGCGGCTGGTTCCGATCATTTCAGCAATGTCTTGATGGGTAAGTCGGATCGAAAGGCGGCATCCCTCATCATCAGTTCCAAACTTCTCTGTCAGCCACTGGAAAAATCGCTATCACTTGCTCAAGTTCCACGCAGTTATCTCTTTGGAGTCGATGGACTTATACGATACTGAGACATTCAATTTGGTAGGGTTCTACCCCGGCAGGGGGGTGACCGACGATATCACCAGCGCCCCACAGTCCAAGCGCCAAAATCATGCCGTCTTCATGCAAAGTCTGAGCACGAACCAAACCCCCATCAATTTTCCAGAGCAGATTCTGGATCATGGGTAGAAATTCGCGGCGCTTAAACTCACGCAGTATTGGCAGGTCAATCAGATCGTAACCCAGGCCGACGTCATCAAAAAGCAAGCTGACGGCTAAGCTTAGTCACAACTCATTATAGAGACAACAGAAACAATTAAAGACATCAGAGTTTGGATCAATGCCCTTCAAAATAATCGACAATGCAGAATGGACAAGAGCAGGCCCTATCTTTCGGGAATGACTCAATCTGTTCCGGTGAAGGTAATTTGTAGAACCTTCCATTGACAATGTTACGTACGAAAATTTCGGAAGCATGTCCTTTGACGCTTTTATCCAACGGGGAATCGACCCATTCTACGGCAGCTTCACAAACCATTCCTGGCCATTGCCCATAAGCATCGAATGTAATGTAATCGTCACCATTGCTTGTACGGAAATAGGTCTGATCGCCTTCAGGAACAATAGACCCCTGAATCCTCCGACCCGTTGAAGAGTGGTCTTCGATTTTCGCGCTTTGTGTTTCCCTACGAACAATACCGTCTACCTTCAGACGGTTACGGTTGAATAGTTTACTTAGAAGATTCATGACTGTGGAATTCTAACTGCGATAGAAGCATCTAAAGGCATTGTTGCTGGTAGAACGCTTGACTTCATCCCTCTTTAGACTCAGAATTCACTCGATTAGATGATGGAAATCTGTCACCCGTCAGTATCAAGAAAGTTCAATTCGTCAGTTGATGCATAAAGGAAAAGCTTCTGCAGCATCTATAAAATGTAGGCAACCGGTCAGGCAGTTTTAACTTTGCGTTCCCTATCAAAGGCTCAGTGAAAGTAGTTATTCAGCGTTCAAGCAGAGACGTCTCATCCCCATTGCAGCCTTAGCCATAAAAAAGCATTCTGGGTGGAAGAATCCAGAATGCTTCTAACAGTTGGTGTTAAGCCGTCGCAGGAGACTCTTTTTGGAGACTTCACAACTGAGAGAGCATTAAATAGCTCAGTGCAGTTGTTGCTTTCACACACTAATGATAGACAGACTCATTCATAGAGTCAATGCAATCATTTTTACTAAGGACATAGGCAAAAATCTATGTGTAGGCGCTCTGTCAAGCCAAGGCGACGGCTGACAACAAAACCCAATACATGTGCCCAGTAGTCTGTAGCGAATAATCTGAGGACATGCATTGTTGGGGGTTGGCGAGGTTGAGGAAACCTGCCTTATCTATGAAAATACTCAGTCAATCTGAATCTTGGATTAGGTAGCCTGAAGCCAAGATAGGAATACATGCTTTGTTTTATCAAAAAATTTTGTCCCACCTGTCAGATCGGACAGCAAGATGGGAATACTTGGATAGTTCGCAGATTTAAGGACTACTCAAACGCCTTCTAGGGCTTCTATCTCATAGAAGCGATTGAGTCAGAAATCTCTGTGTTCCCCAAATAACTAGACTCCCCTAGCCTCACCGCTGGGGATTTTTATTAGCTTAACGCCTACTTCACCCATCCCCCTGAGTAATTCCACTGATCTTAATAAGCTTCGATCTCAATCCCTAAGCGCTCGATTGATGGCTTGGTTCGCAACCTCCCGAGCCGTCTTGCGAACCTCTGGATTCTGGGGATCTAGCCCTCTACCCTTAAGCTGAGCGAGGGTTGACTCAAATGCTTCTGAGTAGATAGCAGCCAGCTCGTTCGTAGAAAGAGAAACCATAATTAACGTACGAAGTAAATCTTCGGAAAAGCTGCCTATCGTTTCTGGTCGTAATTAGGAGACCACAAAGCCAGAAAGAGCGTAAAGTTGAGATAGCTTACATATAACTCCCCTAAACATACACATATGAGCGATTATTAGCTATCAAATTGTGGTAGTCCTAAATGGGTAAGGATATTCTATCGATAAGGGGATGTATGTTCTCCTATGCTTATGCGAGTGTTGACTCGTCGTCATCCATCGTTTTCCGTGTCTTCTGCTCTACCAGCGTGTCCCAACT
>NZ_PQWO01000059.1 GCF_003231495.1 Acaryochloris thomasi RCC1774 | reverse complement strand
ACGCCAACGCGTCTCAAGATTGGTGCGCAAGACACTGTCATTCTCCAAAAAGCTAGAGAATCATATCGGTGCTATTTGGTACTTTATTCACCATTACAATCAATCCTTACCTATTTAGGACTACCCAAATTGTAATTTGACCCATGCGGATTAATGAAGCATAGACTCATCTCAACTCTTGAGAATCAGAGCTAGTTCTCCATGTCTTTAGAGCAGACTGTATTTTCTTTTTTCGCTGTTCTAACTCTGATGTGATGCTCTCAAAATGGTCTATATAAATGCGCTTCACGGAGAATCTTCATGTTTATATTTGACCGTTGATGCCCTCCCAGCTAGAGTCGTCTGAAACATTTTCTATGAGCATTTTTGTAGACAACTTACCTGGCGATGTTACTCAAGATGACTTAAAAACAATCTTTGCAGAGCATGGTACCGTCACTGGCGTTTTGAAGATCAGTACACCCGCAGACATCGAAACGGAAGAAGAGCCAAGAGCCTCTGCCTACGTGAACATGAGTACTGACGTTGAAGAAAGAGATGCAATCTCAGTGATTGACCAATCAGTATGGATGGGCAAAACCCTCAAAGCTAGAAAGTTCAAGCCTCGTAGAGGATAGGACTAGAATGGTAAATGGTCTTGGTAACCAAAAAGTCATTGCAGATGCAAACAGAAAGACAGGAAATAGGCTACACAGATTCGTCTATACCTCTATTCAAAAGATTTGAAGAAATACCTCCAGATATGTATGGTTTCTGGAGGTAGTGATGGTATTGAACAAGACTACTAGAATGGGGTTAAGCAAAGGTTAAAAAGTATAGGTTTTCAACTATTTATGGCGCTTGATTCCAAAAATACACTGAATATAGTAGCCTAAAAATCTGAAGTTTCTTTCAAGCCTTACCCATGACAATTTACGTTGGCAATCTTTCTTACGACGCCACCCAGAACGACATTCAAGAAGTCTTCGCTGAATACGGCACCGTAAAAAAGGCCCACGTCCCAACAGACCGCGAGACCGGACGGCCCAGAGGCTTTGCTTTCGTAGATATGAGTTCTGATGCTGAAGAAGAAAAAGCGATCGCTGAACTCGATCAGGCTGAATGGATGGGCCGAACGCTCAAGGTCAATAAGGCCAGACCCCGTGAGAATTAGGGATTTTGCTAAGCTATATCCCTAGTTTGGTCTACAATCAATTCCGACTCAATTCAATCAAGGGCATTCAGCATTGATGGCGAAGAAAACAGCAGCAAAGAAACAAGACATTCAGCCCTTAGTCGGCAAAGAACTACTCAACAAGATCAAAAGCTTATCCCACCTTTCTAAACGTGAAAAAGCAAAGGAATGTGGCTATGAGATCGATGGGCGAGTCAACCTAAGTAGTTTTATGAGTGCCATCTTGGAGGCCAAGGGCATTTCTCTAGATGGTGAAGTTAATGGCGATGGTAGAGGGCGAGAGGCCACCTATCGGGTCAAAGTTCACAAGAATGGGCAGATTGTGATCGGGGCTACCTATACCGAGAAGATGGAACTACAAACCGGAGATGAGTTTGAAATCAAGCTGGGGTACAAGCACATCCATCTGGTTCAGATCACCGATGACGCCTGAGCTGTTCAGGAAAAGAATTGTGATTGATGTCGTTCTGATCGGCTTCACCAGAAAATCGATGCAATGCCCTCGAAGGTCAATGGGCCATTGCTGTGGCAAGATGTGGACAGGCATCCTGTCTCAGAACTTCCTGCGGTAACGTGAAATAGAAGGTACAGCCTTGGCCCACCTCAGATTCTAGCCATATGTGACCGCCGTGGAATTCGACGATCTTTTTACAGATCGATAAACCAATCCCGGTACCCGTGTATTGATTACGGTGATGAAGTCGCTGGAATACAACAAAGATTCGTTCTCTAAATTCGGGAGCAATCCCAATACCGTTATCTGCAATGGAAAAAGTCCAGCCGTCCTCCGTGGAGTCAGCTTTCACCTGCACGTGAGGCGGTACTTCTGTTCGGTACTTTAGCGCGTTGCCAACTAGATTTTGCAAGAGCTGCCGGATAAGCGTTGAATTTACATAAACTGTAGGCAATCGGTCTATATCGAGCGTTGCATGACTCTCTTCAATCACTGCTCCTAAATCTGTGGTGACTTGACTCATAATAATGCTCAGGTCTGTTGATCCCTTTTCAATCCCTGTGCGCCCGACCTTAGAATAAGCAAGTAAATCTCGGATTAACGTTTGCATTCGGGTTGCCCCTTCTGCAACATAACGCAGGTACTTATCAGATTTTTCATCAAACTGACCCTCGTGACGCCGAACCAGCAGTTCAGAGTAACTCGTAATCTTCCGGAGTGGCTCCTGAAGGTCATGAGATGCAACGTAGGCAAACTGTTCTAGCTCTAGATTGGAGCTTGCTAATTCATCATGGGCCTGCTGCAACTGTTGCTCTGTTCGCTTTCGGGGTGTGATGTCAATACTGGTACCGATAATCCGGTAAACCCGTGAGTGCGAATCAAATAATGGCGTTAAGCTGGTGAGCCAGTAAACTTTCTGCTTGTTTCTGAAGCGAGTCTCTTCATAACTGATAGTCTCGCCCATCTCAATACATTCTATATATCGATGCTTCAGACTTTTGGCAACTGCAGGACAGAGAACTTCATCCAGAACTGCTCCTTTGATTTCAAAAGATCGTAGCCCCGTTAACTGTTCGTAGGTCGGATTGAGACCCGCGAAACGGAAGTCATGCTCTCCTCGGACATCAATTACAAAAATCCCTTCCTCTGTTCCATCGTAAACACTGCTCAGAAACGCCTCTTTGTGACGCAGGGCTAACTCTGACTGTTTGCGATTACTGATATCTCGGTGAGTGCCCGTCATGCGAATCGGCTGACCTTGGTCATCGTGTTGCACGACCTTGCCAAAGTTCGCAATCCACTTCCATTTTCCCGATTTCATACGAACTCGGTAATCAAAGGCGTAGGGAAAACCGTCACCCTCCAGATGAGTTCTGAGCTTGTCTATGACCCAGGGCCGATCTTCAGGATGAATCAGGTTTTTCCAAACGCTGAGTCCCCCCTCTAATTCTCCGACTTCATAGCCAAGCATCACTTGGTAACGAGGTCCAAAGTAAATTCTATCTTGAGTAATATCCCAATCCCAAAGACCATCACCTGAGCCTTCTAAGGCCAACTGCAAGCGTTGTTGACTTTTTGTACGCTCGATTTCTGCTAGTTCACGTACTTTTATCTGCTCTTCCAAGGCTTGATTAGCCTCTGATAGTTCCATCGTCCGTCGAGCGACTCTCTCCTCAAGTTGAGCATTGCTCGCTTCAAGCTGATGTTCTAGTCGCTTACGGCTCGTGATGTCTCGCCAGCTAGAACGACTTTGAATGACATTTCCATCTTGGTCGTAAACAGCTTGAACATTGAGACTCACATCAATTATGCTTCCATCCGAACGCTGTACTGACCTTGTCCCGAAAAAGTGGACAGTTAAGTTAGAGAGTCATCGGTTGTCCTAGATTAAGCCAGTACTGCTCTTCAAGCTGAACTGGAGCAAGATATCCAATGGTCGAATGAATACGCTGTCGGTT
>NZ_PQWO01000058.1 GCF_003231495.1 Acaryochloris thomasi RCC1774 | reverse complement strand
AGATTGGCGAAGGTCTTGAAGAGTTGATGCTTCATCTTCAGTCAAAGTGATACGCAATGCTGCTGGCATGGAGGAAGAGGCGATAGATACGATAGCTATCTTAAGCTTATTTGCACCTCTCTACTTAGTAATCAGATGTATCTGTTCTGCTGGCTATCCTGGAACCAAAAGTTGAGGATCTTATGAGGCGAAGAATTTGGGTAATCTGCTTGAGTTCTCCACAGGTTCCCCATATTTAGACCCTAATCTTAATGATGGAAGCAACCGTTCTACATAGCATAAATAGGGCTATTGAAGGATTTTGATGCACAGTGTCAATGAAAAAATAGTCACTCTGGAGCGTCCACTTCAATAGATGAAGGCTAGCGGTTTTTTCTAGTTCTTGAGTGATGGCCTAAAGTCGGTGCTTAACTCACTTATCGCCATCAAAAGGATAAAGCAGAACTGCTTCTATAGGAGGATAAACGACATGACCAACAACATGAAAACAATGGAGCTTTGCATTGAAGTTGATGGAGGAGCATT
This sequence comes from Acaryochloris thomasi RCC1774, assembly GCF_003231495.1. Classification (NCBI taxonomy): domain Bacteria; kingdom Bacillati; phylum Cyanobacteriota; class Cyanophyceae; order Acaryochloridales; family Acaryochloridaceae; genus Acaryochloris; species Acaryochloris thomasi. The sequence goes on along the minus strand of NZ_PQWO01000058.1, from coordinate 3,615 downwards.
GCGCGGAACGCTCACTCGCCCCGAACCGGAACAGGGGCTGATTATATTTGCCCACAGTAACGATAGAGGTCGTCATTGTCCCCACAACGATGCTGTCGCTGATGCTCTAAATCGAAACGGTTTTGCGACGCTACAGCTCGACCTTCTCACGTCGAACGAAGAACTTATTGACCTTAGGACTCACAATCTTCGGTTTAATGTGAGCCTACTATCGCTCAGGCTGATAGAGGCTACCGATTGGCTCACGCAGCAGTCTTTTACTCAAGAACTCAGAATGGGTTATTTCGGAACCAATACAGGTGCTGCTGCAGCTTTTATCGCTGCGGCGGATCGCCCCAATATTGTCGGAGCAATCGTTTCAAGGGGTAGCTACCCTAATTTAATCGGTCTTTCGCTACGTCGTGTACAGGCACCTACCCTGCTCATCACTGGCGAACAAGACTTACCGGCCCTTTGTGCCAATCAGGATACTTTCGCTCAACTTCAGGTTAAAAAGCGACTAGCGATCGTTCCGAGGGCAACCCATTTGTTTAAGGAACCCGGCACATTGGCAGAGGCTGCTCAGCTTGCGAATCAGTGGTATCAAGAACATCTTGTCTCAGCAATGCAGGCCGTCTAGCCCCAGGAACCGCGTCATTGGCAGCTAGGGTATGGATAATCTTAACCTGCAACTCACGTCCCAACTAATCCCATCAAGTGTTCTAAAGCTTTTGTGGGTATTATTCCTATCCTTTCTAATCGGCTTAGAACGAGAGGAGCATCGAACCGAAACGGGCCGCTATGCATTTGGTGGGGTACGCACCTATCCCCTGATTGGTCTGGTGGGGTATAGTTTGGCTTTTCTATCGAACGGTCAGGGCCTGCCTTTAGCTGTTGGATTTTTTGCGATCGCATCTCTAATGGCTCTCTCCTACTGGCACAAGCTCCAAACATCAACAGAAGCAGGTCTAACCTCTGAAATCGCTAGTCTAGCGACCTATTTGGTCGGTGCGCTGGTTCATCTCGGTCACTTTTGGGAAGCATCAGCACTGGTGGTTTCCAGTCTGATTTTGCTGGAGCTAAAGTCAGCACTCGAAAATCTAGCAACACGATTTTCACCGGAGGATATTCTTACCTTTACCCAATTTTTGCTGCTGACCATCGTCATTTTGCCCATTCTCCCCAATCAGGACTTCGGCGAATTTCAGATTAATCCCTTCAAAACTTGGTTGGTGGTCGTTGCAATCAGCACCGTCTCCTACGCCAGCTTCTTACTACAGCGGGTCGTGAAAGGAAAGGGAGGCATTCTATTGGTTGCACTTCTGGGCGGGGCTTATTCTTCTACTGTGACCACGATTGCCCTGGCTAAGCATTCGGTTAAAACGCATTCTCCACATCGATATGCTGGAGCGATCCTAGTGGCTGCAGGTATGATGTATCTCCGCGCTGCGTTGCTGGTGAGTCTGTTCAATCCCAGCTTAGGAAAAATCCTGGTCTTGCCGATGGGAGGACTTGCGATCGCATCCGTAACAGGGGGTGGGCTGTGGTCAATGCGATCTATTGCGGTCCAGCCATCAGAGTCAGCCCAGCGACGGAAGGTTCAAAACCCATTAGAGCTGAAAGCTGCTCTGGCCTTCGCAGCCCTATTTCTGGTGATCGTTATCCTAACCCACTATGCACTTCAATTCCTGGGACAAGCGGGAGTCTATACCCTGGCCGGAATCATGGGGATAGCAGATGTCGATCCCTTTATCATGGGCATCACTCAGTCTGCTAGCCAGTTAGCGTCTCTGCGGGTGGGTGCTACCGCCATTCTGATTGCGACGGCTAGTAACAATGTTGCCAAAGGTCTCTATGTTCTGAGCTTTGGCGATCGCAAAACAGGAAAGCAAAGCCTAGTACTATTAAGTACTCTGTCGCTATTGAGCATCATCCTGACCTTTTTTATTAGATAAACTTGCCTGCGTCATACCAAATATTTTCTCCAGCTAACAGCGAGATCACTTCTGTTTTTTGCTCGAAATATCTTCCCAGGCAGTCTTCAGAGCAGCTTGAGCGTGCCTTATACTTCGATCGATGCTTTGCTGTAAATTGGCCCATTGTTCATGTAAAAACTCAGTGGCTTCCTGGAGGATGTGGTGATCATAATCAGCGGCTAAATCTTCGCTGACCTGCTTGATTTTGAGCCGGACGCTTTCAGGGTAGTCATCAGAGGCAATTAGGCCGTGTAGACGAACAATCATCTCCTGCACGAGAGACTGCACCGGATCAGACCTTTCGCACAGGAATCCCTCCAATCCCTTGGACTCGTCTTGGAGACAGTGTTTGGTGTCTTCATCTACATGGATGACTCCAGCCCTATATTCAGCGATATATTTGGGGAATAGTATGGCTCGCCCACCGTATGATGAGGCAATATCACCTGCCAAGAGATAAGCAACAATTTCTCCGGTGTGCCAATCAAAGAGAAAATCCTCTACCCAGCCTAAGGGCTTGCTCAGCTTGGATTGCACCGCGATCTGAGCCGAGTGATGTATGTAGAATTGGGTAACCGACAGCAGATGCGAATAGATCGACACAACACCTCTGTTCACGCCAGAGATTTGGTCAAGGGGGCAATATCCCTGTTGACTGAATAGGTACTTCACGCGCCTCAATTCATCAATCCACAGGTCTTCGACAGTCCCAATTTTAGAAGCTGTGGTGCTGTCAATCATGGTTGCACCAATTATCTGACTACGACGGATAACGCTAAGCATGGTGTTTCTCTGGAATCATTTCAGAAATATTGCTGTTGTCTCAATTCTGAAATTAACCTGCAAAGTTGAAGATGACATGAGGTTTTAAAGTGGGTAAAAGGCAGCGATTCTCAAGTTCTCTTGCATCATATGGATCACGGTGAAATTTATTGGTTTTGTTCCCATGTCGGCAAGAACTTCCGAACTTAGAGGGTATTTATAAAGTGAATCTTTAGGTCGCTAATCGTTTCAGCATGATTCTCGTCATCACCGCATAGATAGCTGCCTCGCTCATTTCCGGTAAGCGCTCGTAATCTTTGCTTAAACGTCGATACCAGTTGAGCCAGCCAAAAGTGCGTTCAACAACCCACCGCTTGGGTAAAAGTTCAAACTCTGGCCCCATGCGTTGAATCACTTCGACCTTTGCTTGGATCATCAGCCATACCGCTAATGCAAACTTATCGCCGCTATAGCCGCCATCAACCCACAATACCTTGACTCGCTTGAGACACGCTTGATACTCGTCCCATAACTCCATCAAGGCATAAGCACTGGCCAATCGTTCACTGGTGTTAGCTGCAGTGACGACCACTTTCAAGAGCAAACCGAGGCTATCGACGAGGACATGACGCTTTCTGCCTTTGACTTTCTTGCCGCCATCAAAGCCGTAGACCTCCCCCTTTTTTCAGTCGTCTTGACCGACTGACTATCTGTTGCAAGTGCGCTGGGATGGGCCTGTCTGCCTAGCTTTTGGCGTAGTTGCTCACGCAGGGTATGGTTCATCTGTTCCCAATGGCCGTGCCGCTGCCATCTGCGGTATAGCGGTTCTCGACCTGATGAGGTACAAATAGAGAATCTAACCCCCTATTGAGTTTGATAGGAATGAGACCCTACTCTC
>NZ_PQWO01000057.1 GCF_003231495.1 Acaryochloris thomasi RCC1774 | reverse complement strand
GGGGTCATGCCGACATACGCCTAATTTTTCTCACAGGATCCCTGTAAGCCTTCTATCGCAATGCATTAACGATTTTAAATCTACTCTACACATCAGAGACCTTAGCTTTCGGACTTACGTACCACTCACAGAGTAATCTCCTCCATAATCGGTATGGGAAGTGGGATCGCCAACTCCAGCGGTTGTGGAACATCAAGGACATCAACAACATAATCGCCATATCGCCTGAGACAGCGGGTAATGTAGGGACTAATGGTCGCCAAATCCTCCTGCTTAACCTCATACCCCTCCGCATGAAGTTTCTGGATCGCAATAGAAATCTCCACTGTATTGTGCAGAATCACTGCACTAGAAACTAATTCCAGATATTTGAGCTGCTTCTCTTGCTGGTCTGGATCATTTTCAGTGATCACCCCTGCCTTTCCGAAGAATAGCCAATCGAGGAAATGGTTGTATCCCTCCACCTTATTGGTGCATTCCGTCACCTGTCGTCGGAGTCCAAGGTCGGAGATATAGCGCAACAGAAATTGGGTGCGAATCACCTGCCCAAGGGCCTCAAAGGCATGATAGAGCCGATTCTTCTTGCTACTACTGCTCAATCGTCGCAGGATAGTCGATGGCAATAGCTTACCTGCCCGGATAGAGAGGATCACTCGCATCAAATCCTGCCAATGCTTTTCAATCAGTCGCCAATTAGCGTTCTCCTTGAAGAGCGGATCAATGTACTCATACTCTGCATCAGGGCTAGGACGAAAGAATACAAGGTTTTTCCAATTGCGGATCCTGGGCATGAGCTGAATCCCCATCAAATGGGATAGGGCAAACGCCGGAGCACATTGACCTTGGGTATCGGCATGGATAGTATCCGGCTGGATATCCGATTGGTTTTTAATGAGTCCATCCAAAATGTAGACTGCTTCCCACACCCCGCAGGTGATGAAGTGGGTGAACAGTGCAATATATTGATCCGACACATGGTGATAAGCGATGCCCCCATAGCCGCCATAGCGAAGATGGTACTCAGAAATCAGGTTGTTGTCGTAGATTTCAAACTTGCTACCATCAGCCGCCGCTCGTTTCCCTGTGCCCCAACAGAGCGGGAGTTTGAGGCGCGAGTAGGCATTGATGATGTCTCGAATCGCAGCCTCAATTTTCTCAGTGGTGAAATGTCGTCTATGCACATAGGAGAGCATGTGAGCACTCATTCTTCCCCGAGTGTGACGCGCTGTTTCATTGGGACCAAGGTTGCACCCATAGCCAAAGGTGGTGAACAAGTAGCGCTCAATCGGTTCACTGAGCTTAGGCTCAGAACCAGAGATCGGCCCAAAATGGCGCGTCCAATTGACCCAATGTTGAACATTGGAGAGAACATCAAGCACACTCCGTTCCGGGATCTTCTCCAGAATTTTCTTTTCCAGTTCCAAAGCACTTTTGGACCTCGGTGCCGCAGTGATGCGTTTGAGACTGGGCTTGTCATCTTGATTGATGGTGACTTGAGTGTCTTCTTTACAGCGTTGGTCTACCTCCTGAGCCAGTTGAGTCAGTTGGTCCTTGAGATGCTGGACAAATCCACTGGCAGTAGACGGTATCTTTAACTCCTGGCAGTATTGCTCCAGTAATGGCTGACACTCTTGCCAACTGAGGAGTTGCTCTCGGAAGTCGGCATAGTTCTCAGAGCCTGGAACACAGGCATCCCCCGTTTTCAACTCCGTGGCCAGATAGCTAAACAGGCATACCTCTAATTGTCGTCGGACCAAAACCGTCTTGTCTCCATCATGGGCATAGACCAACTTTCTCCACTGAGAGCTGATAAACCCTAGATCCAGCTCTGCTGGTAAATACTGGCCCCGTCGGTCTTCATGTTCTAGAAGAAAATTAAGCGCTGTGATTAGCGATCGGTCCTGGCTGGTCGATTGAATACCCAAGGAACGGACCAGCCGAAAGATAGACTTACGGTGGGGCACATAGAACGACCACATCAATGGGAAATGATTTTTGGTGTTGTAGGGCGAAACCTGTTGACACTGCTCCAATAAGGCTTGAGCACCCCCATGAGCATTAAGGATGCCCTGTACTTGTTTACCCAAAGTGGCATTGCTCGGCTGCTTGGCCGATGCATCCAACACCTCACCCAAAATACCCAGCATCGATTCTGTGGTGGCCAAAGACTGTTCTCGTAATTCCACCAGACGCGTCTTGGCCCGATTATGGATACTGAGCATTCGCTTGAGAAACATTTCCGCCAAGTGATCGCGAGATTTCACCTGGGCGCGATAAATCAAGCACACCAGAAATGTCCGCCGTTTGGCTGAATTAACCTTCGACAGCTCAGCCATATCAAGCGCCTCGGCTTGGGCCGCAAAATACTTGATCTTGGCGGGGGTTAGATCCGCAAGAATGCGTTGAGCTTCGGCAAAAGACATCAGGGACTCGTATTTGCTTTGAAGTTTCTTGAGGTGTGAAAGCGTCGCCTTCTTAGGAGGAGCTTTGAGCTGATTCAAGGTCAGCTCGGCATCTTCTGATTGGGGTTGGATCAGCTGATCTAGATAGATTTGTTCAGCTTGAGATAACTGGGTATCGACCTGCTCAAACAACTGCTCGTGGGTGTTGTAGCGAATGGTCCTCGCTAATTGATCTAATGTGCCATAGGCAGGAAGTTCAAACCGAGATTTGACCAACTCTTCTATTGCGACATTAATAAGGTCGGCTGGATGGTCTTTGATGAGTGCAGCTTTAGCAACGGCTGCAACCGCTATTTGGTGGGTGTCAGGACCATAGGAGGTCACCCCTAAATGAGTCCGAATCTGTTTCTCAAATCGGTACAGGGATGAAGTGGCCGGTGTCAGCTTGATGCGCTTGCTGATATCAAGATACGACCGTACATGTTCAACAATGGCGGAGGGAATATCGGCAAGGGCAGGGAAATAACCTAACCGCTGAAAGGACTTCAATAAGACCGTCAAAGTCAGCACATTGGTTGGGAAACGGGCATGGGATCTGGCCCATTGGATCTCTGATGGAGTAGGGGTATAAACCTCATGGAGCGTCTTGAGGGTTGGACGGGCCTTAAATTGTGGATAGGCCGTTCGTTCAATCGCAGTCATCGGAGCGTCAATGCTGCCATTTCACGGGATCCCCTTCTAAACTCACTCTTCAAGCCCAGAGTATAGACAATACTCCACTTTAAGGCAGCAATAGCCACTGACCTATTCTTTTAAAGAATGATAGAAAATGAAAATACTGCGCTAGTTTGGCTCACCTTTCTTGAAGTGATTGAAATGCTTTTTGAGCAGCGTGTTTGGCTTGAGCAGAGGTCACTTTCTGATACCGAAGCGTGGTCTGAATGTTCTGATGTCCCATGAGTGCTCTTAATTCTTCGAGTCCCATCAACCCCACTCGCTCTGTGGCAAAGGTATGACGGAGATCATGGAGCCGGATACCTTCTAATTCAGGGCGTCCAGCAATTAACTGTTTGAAGGACTTGTAGGCTGTACTGTAATTGAGACGGCTAATTTCTAAACTAAATCGATGCTGAGCTGTAAACAATGCGGGGCTTTGCGGGTGCCGATAATGCTTGAGGTATTTCTCTAGACTCTGCTGGGCATCAGTGCTGAAGAAGCACCAGCGTGTTTTGTTGCCTTTGCCTACCACCTGAAATCGACTGTTGTTCATGTCAATATCGGCAAGGTCTAGAGCCAATACCTCTGAGATGCGGGCACCGCTTCGGTGCAGTAGGTGAATGAGGGCTTTCATTCTGCGAGCTTTGGCAACGGCTTGATAGAGAGAGTGCAGTTGCGCGGCGGTTAAATACCGGATGACTTGATCACTTTGGTGTTCACCTCTTTGTGGGTCAGCTTTGCGGCGGGGTAAACGGGCGATGGGATTGACGCGAATGTAGTTGCGGTCAACGGCATAATTCATCAGTGCTTGCACAATGGCTTGATGACGATGGTGGGTGCTGTAACGTAACTCTGTGAGGCCATTGAGATAGGTTTCAAGAAGATCGCGATCTACGATGTCGATGGGAAAGCGTCCGTACAACTGCAACAGAGGCATTAAGGTGGATTCATAGGAGCGAGTCGTTGTTTGACTCAGGCCAGGACGGTCAATAAATTCCGTTGCAACTGTCGCGAAAGAGGGTGACATAGGAAATAGTTCTGCTTAAACTAAGCTGCTATAGGCAGCTTACAAGACATACTTAAGAGATACCGTTAAAGCTATACTCCATGAAGGCTTTAGAAACAGATCAAGCGCCAAAGTCGGGTGAATCCGTTGCCGAATATGTATGTCGGTTGCGTGAAGGGTTAGGGCTGACTCAGAAGCAAGTTGCGCTCAAGGCTGGATTGCATGTCCAAAGTCTGGGCAAGCTAGAGCGTGGCAAGACGACGCGGCTCAATCGCAAAACGATTAATGGCTTATCCCATGCTTTGCAGGTGCCTGGGGAATATTTGGAGAGTCTATACCGGGGCACTCCAGTTGAGACTGTGCAATCGGTCAAGTTCTGTCCGCAGTGTTGGGTTCCAGGTACGCCGCCAGATGCCCTGTGGACAAACGTTAGAGCGAAATACTGTTTTGAGTGTGGTGAGCAATTACGCAATCGATGTCTTAGTTGCGATGAACTCATTACTTCACTCAAGCATCGGTTCTGCCCCTACTGTGGTCAGGCATATAAGTTACCTAAATCCAAAACTTTGAAGTCTTGAATAGACTATTAATAAAGGGTTTCAAGGTTTGAGTGAGAATAATTAGGCGTATGTCGGCATAACCCC
>NZ_PQWO01000056.1 GCF_003231495.1 Acaryochloris thomasi RCC1774 | reverse complement strand
AAAGCGCTCGAGAGAGACACGTTTTTCGGAAGCGCTCTGAACCTAGATAAGTTAATAGTTTGAAAGCCATAATAGCACATATAAACCTCGTTCAAATGAACTAAGGAGTTGCTGTTTTACAGTAATTTCTCGATTACAGAGTCTTATTTAAACTCAACCAACATGGAGAGTTTGATCCTGGCTCAGGATGAACGCTGGCGGTATGCTTAACACATGCAAGTCGAACGGCAGCACGAGGAGCTTGCTCCTTGGTGGCGAGTGGCGGACGGGTGAGTAACGCGTGAGGATCTGCCCTTAGGCGGGGGACAACAGTTGGAAACGACTGCTAATACCCCATATGCCGAGAGGTGAAAGATTTATTACCTGAGGATGACCTCGCGTCTGATTAGCTAGTTGGTGAGGTAACGGCTCACCAAGGCGACGATCAGTAGCTGGTCTGAGAGGACGATCAGCCACACTGGAACTGAGACACGGTCCAGACTCCTACGGGAGGCAGCAGTGGGGAATTTTCCGCAATGGGCGCAAGCCTGACGGAGCAATACCGCGTGCGGGAGGAAGGCCCTTGGGTCGTAAACCGCTTTTAACAGGGAAGAATAACTGACGGTACCTGTTGAATAAGCCTCGGCTAACTCCGTGCCAGCAGCCGCGGTAATACGGAGGAGGCAAGCGTTATCCGGAATTATTGGGCGTAAAGCGTCCGCAGGTGGCCCAGCAAGTCTGCTGTTAAATCCCAGGGCTCAACCCTGGAGCGGCGGTGGAAACTGTTGAGCTAGAGTGCGGTAGGGGCAGAGGGAATTCCCAGTGTAGCGGTGAAATGCGTAGATATTGGGAAGAACACCAGTGGCGAAGGCGCTCTGCTGGACCGCAACTGACACTCATGGACGAAAGCTAGGGGAGCGAAAGGGATTAGATACCCCTGTAGTCCTAGCCGTAAACGATGAACACTAGGTGTTGGACGTATCGACCCGTTCAGTGCCGTAGCCAACGCGTTAAGTGTTCCGCCTGGGGAGTACGCACGCAAGTGTGAAACTCAAAGGAATTGACGGGGGCCCGCACAAGCGGTGGAGTATGTGGTTTAATTCGATGCAACGCGAAGAACCTTACCAGGGCTTGACATGTCGCGAATCTTTGTGAAAGCAGAGAGTGCCTTCGGGAGCGCGAACACAGGTGGTGCATGGCTGTCGTCAGCTCGTGTCGTGAGATGTTGGGTTAAGTCCCGCAACGAGCGCAACCCACGTATTTAGTTGCCATCATTAAGTTGGGCACTCTAGATAGACTGCCGGTGACAAACCGGAGGAAGGTGTGGATGACGTCAAGTCAGCATGCCCCTTACGTCCTGGGCTACACACGTACTACAATGGTTGGGACAAAGGGTTGCAAACTCGCGAGAGCTAGCTAATCCCATAAACCCAGCCTCAGTTCAGATTGCAGGCTGCAACTCGCCTGCATGAAGTAGGAATCGCTAGTAATCGCAGGTCAGCATACTGCGGTGAATACGTTCCCGGGCCTTGTACACACCGCCCGTCACACCATGGAAGTTGGCCACGCCCGAAGTCGTTACTCCAACCGCTTGCGGAGGGGGACGCCGAAGGTAGGGCTGATGACTGGGGTGAAGTCGTAACAAGGTAGCCGTACCGGAAGGTGTGGCTGGATCACCTCCTTTCAGGGAGACCTACATTTGCTACACCGAACTCACGTATTAGGTGAGCGAATGTCATTCCCAAGGTCGATCGAGGTGTGTTGTTAAGCTTTCAAACTATATCTAGGTTTAGATATAGCGGCCATCATAAGACTTTCGGGTCTTATGAGAGCTGTTTTTTCTAAAACTATGGGCTATTAGCTCAGGTGGTTAGAGCGCACCCCTGATAAGGGTGAGGTCCCTGGTTCGAGTCCAGGATGGCCCACTCCTACAGTATGGGGGTATAGCTCAGCTGGTAGAGCGCCTGCCTTGCACGCAGGAAGTCAGCGGTTCAAATCCGCTTACCTCCACCAACCATACCCACCTATAAATTGGCAAACGATTCAGCATTTTGAGTTGTCTTTACAACTGAGCCTGCTGGATTTGTGGTCCAGCTAGAACCTTGAAAACTGCATAGCAAAACAAAAATTCTGTCAGGTAGGATGGATTGTTAGATTCGCTCTAATGATTCAATCACAGACACCAAATATAATTTGTGGTCAAGCTACAAAGGGCTAACGGTGGATACCTAGGCACACAGAGGCGATGAAGGACGCGGTTACCGGCGATATACTTCGGGGAGTTGGAAACAAACATTGATCCGGAGGTTTCCGAATGGGGCAACCTGTATATGGCTAGCTGAATCCATAGGCTAGTCAGGCTAACCCAGCGAACTGAAACATCTTAGTAGCTGGAGGAAGAGAAAGCAAAAGCGATTCCCTTAGTAGCGGCGAGCGAAGCGGGAACAGCCTAAACCAGTGATTTTTATCACTGGGGTTGTGGGACAGCGACATGGAATCGAGCGACTAAACGAAGCAGTTGAAAGCTGCACCAGAGAGGGTGAAAGTCCTGTAGTTGAAAGTTTAACGATACTAGCTGTATCCCGAGTATCATGGGGCACGTGAAATCCCGTGTGAATCAGCGAGGACCACCTCGTAAGGCTAAATACTCCTGTGTGACCGATAGTGAACCAGTACCGCGAGGGAAAGGTGAAAAGAACCCCGGAAGGGGAGTGAAATAGAATATGAAACCGTTAGCTTACAAGCAATGGGAGGCCGATTAAGCGGCTGACCGTGTGCCTGTTGAAGAATGAGCCGGCGACTTATAGGCACTGGCAGGTTAAGGCGGGAATGCCGAAGCCAAAGGGAAACCGAGTCTGATAAGGGCGTTAGTCAGTGTTTATAGACCCGAACCCGGGTGATCTAACCATGGCCAGGATGAAGCTTGGGTAACACCAAGTGGAGGTCCGAACCGACTTCTGTTGAAAAAGGAGCGGATGAGCTGTGGTTAGGGGTGAAATGCCAATCGAACCCGGAGCTAGCTGGTTCTCCCCGAAATGTGTTTAGGCGCAGCGGTTGAGATTATAGCGGGGGGGTAGAGCACTGATTCGGTGCGGGCTGCGAGAGCGGTACCAAATCGAGTCAAACTCCGAATACCCCGTGTACACTCAGCCAGTAAGACGGTGGGGGATAAGCTTCATCGTCGAGAGGGAAACAGCCCAGATCACCAGCTAAGGCCCCTAAATTGTTACTAAGTGGCAAAGGAGGTGGGATTGCAGAGACAACCAGGAGGTTTGCCTAGAAGCAGCCATCCTTAAAAGAGTGCGTAATAGCTCACTGGTCAAGCGATCCTGCGCCGAAAATGAATGGGACTAAGTAACATGCCGAAGCTGTGAACTTGTACTTGTACAAGTGGTAGGGGAGCGTTCTACGTTAGGTTGAAGCATTAGCGAGAGCAGGTGTGGACGAAGTAGAAGTGAGAATGTCGGCTTGAGTAGCGAAAACATTGGTGAGAATCCAATGCCCCGAAACCCTAAGGGTTCCTCCGGAAGGCTCGTCCGCGGAGGGTTAGTCAGGACCTAAGGCGAGGCTGAAAAGCGTAGTCGATGGCCAACGGGTTAATATTCCCGTACCGACTATAGATTGTGCAGAGGGACGGAGAAGGCTAAGCCAGCCAGATGTTGGTTACTGGTTCAAGCGTTTAGATGTTGAGGGTCGGCGAAAACGACCTGAGTCGAGGCGCGAGTACGAGTGGATACGTCCGCGAAGTGGTTGATGTCATGCTTCCAAGAAAAGCTCTAAACACGTTAATCTATAGTTGCCTGTACCCGAAACCGACACAGGTAGGGAGGTAGAGTATACCAAGGGGCGCGAGGTAACTCTCTCTAAGGAACTCGGCAAAATGGCCCCGTAACTTCGGGAGAAGGGGTGCCCATGCAAGTGGGCCGCAGTGAAGAGATCCAGGCGACTGTTTACCAAAAACACAGGTCTCCGCTAAGTCGTAAGACGATGTATGGGGGCTGACGCCTGCCCAGTGCCGGAAGGTTAAGGAAGTTGGTCAGTCTTCGGATGAAGCTAGCGACCGAAGCCCCGGTGAACGGCGGCCGTAACTATAACGGTCCTAAGGTAGCGAAATTCCTTGTCGGGTAAGTTCCGACCCGCACGAAAGGCGTAACGATCTGGATACTGTCTCGGAGAGAGGCTCGGCGAAATAGGATTGTCTGTGAAGATACGGACTACCTGCACCCGGACAGAAAGACCCTATGAAGCTTTACTATAGCTTGGAATTGGGTTCGGGCTTTGATTGCGCAGGATAGGTGGGAGACGTTGAAATATGCCTTGTGGGGTATATTGAGTCACTGGTGAGATACCACTCTATCAAGGCTAGAATTCTAACCTTGTCCCATTATCTGGGCGAGGAACAGTTTCAGGTGGGTAGTTTGACTGGGGCGGTCGCCTCCTAAAAGGTAACGGAGGCGCGCAAAGGTTCCCTCAGGCTGGTCGGAAATCAGCCGCAGAGTGTAAAGGCATAAGGGAGCTTGACTGCGAGACTTACAAGTCGAGCAGGTACGAAAGTAGGCCTTAGTGATCCGACGGCACAGCGTGGAATGGCCGTCGCTCAACGGATAAAAGTTACTCTAGGGATAACAGGCTGATCTCCCCCAAGAGTTCACATCGACGGGGAGGTTTGGCACCTCGATGTCGGCTCATCGCAACCTGGGGCGGTAGTACGTCCCAAGGGTTGGGCTGTTCGCCCATTAAAGCGGTACGTGAGCTGGGTTCAGAACGTCGTGAGACAGTTCGGTCCATATCCGGTGTAGGCGTAAGAGTATTGAGAGGATTCCTCCTTAGTACGAGAGGACCGGGAGGAACGCACCGCTGGTGTACCAGTTATCGTGCCAACGGTAAACGCTGGGTAGCCAAGTGCGGAGAGGATAACCGCTGAAAGCATCTAAGTGGGAAGCCCACCTCAAGATGAGTACTCTCACAGGGTCAACCTGGTAAGGTCACGGGAAGACTACCCGTTAATAGGCAGTAGATGGAAACGCAGTAATGCGCGCAGTCGAGCTGTACTAATAGACCGAGGGCTTGACCTCATATATTTGGTGTTTGACAGAATTTGCTATGCAGCCTTCAGGGTTTTAACCCTTACATTCTTCTTGGTGCCTATGGCATTGTGGACCCACTCCGATCCATCCCGAACTCGGTTGTGAAACGCAATAGCGGCAAAAATACTTGGGGAGTAGTCCCCTGGGAAAATAGCTCGGTGCCAGGTTAATAATAGAGAAAAGTCTCTCCTCTGTATGTCAGAGGGGAGACTTTCTGTTGGGGGGCATCTTTCTCTCGCGCTACGCATATACATTAGGACTTTTTCCAAAAGCAGCATCAACACAATCTCAAAAGGTCTCAAACGCTCCCTAGCGCTGCTTTATCCAATTTTTGAGCACAAAACACCACCGCTCTATCTTGTT
>NZ_PQWO01000055.1 GCF_003231495.1 Acaryochloris thomasi RCC1774 | reverse complement strand
GGTGTTTAGGGTACATCGGAACAGAAAACAACGCTAAGGCTGTAACTTTTTGAGGGTATAGGTTTCAGGCGCTAATTTTCGCATTTTTCGAGGCAGCGAAATTGACACATTCCTTTCTAGGTATAGGTTTCAGGGAAATAACTTTTTTGATTATTAGCTCATGAGCTACTGAAAGCCTTTCTATTAGGCATTTTCAGCGGTTTGGCTTGTCATTGGGTCTTGATGAAGTCATAGTGTTGTGTTCCAGAGTAGGTCTACTACTCCTGTATTTCTCACAGGCCCCTACTAGATTCAACTACAAGCCAGTCTCAGTAGGGCTTATAGAAAAATTGGTAAAACAACACTCTGTATCTACGCGCCTTCGGTTAATCGCATTGTTATCCGCCATTTTCAGGATGAATTCTACCCTCAACAACCCATAAGTCATTGGCAGCTATGAATTGTCCTGATTCATCTCGTGATCTATATCTGTAGAGTATGTCAGCGTCGTCTCCTGCCCCACCAATTATACCGTCTTGGCCATAGCTACCAAGAGTAATAATTCCTGCATCGTCAGTTTTATAGATCAATTCTCGTCCCCAGAGATCGACAGTACTATTGACGTATCCTTGTCGAGGGGGTAGCTCAGAAAGACTTTTTGGAAGCCTATGATTGGATTTTGCAAACAGATAAATCCTGTAGTGTGTCTCACCAACCGCCGTAGGTGTTACTGAACTACGGGGAATCGAAATAGCATCAAGGAAAGCCTTGCCTAGCAATCCGATAATGCCGGAAACCATGACTAGACTAAGAAGTGTGCAAATTTTAATGTGCGTCCGTTTCATGACGATAAAAGGAAGACGGATAGTGTATTGCAAGCCCTAAGCAGTGTTCTTAGGGTTCCCACCCCCAAACACTACATACGATGAAAGGCCACTAAGGCTATACATGAGGCTGTTGTCTTCCCCTATTTCGATACTTCATTAGTTCAGATGCAATCAACATTGACTAAAGATGGGGCTACTTGTTGTTTTTACTGAGACGGTTCTATCTATTCATCAACGTCTGGAGGTACATATCTCTGGACCTTTAGGCTGAGTAGTTGCCATATTTTTCTATGTTGTCTTTGATTAACCATGCTTTGCCTTCTTAATTCCCCCCAAAGGCCGTAATCCCTTGAGGGCCTGAGTTTTCTCAATATCAAAGATGATCTTTCCATGCGGGTTGATATGCCCATACCGCGCTGGAGAGAACCGCGCTCGGTCTTCTTCCGTCACCTCATATCCCTGCTTTTCAATGTAATCAAGCGCCGCCTGCAAATACACCGTATTCCAGATCACCACCGCATTGGTCACCAATGTCAGGCAACTAGCCTGATTCTCCAGCCCCTCCTGATAGCGCTGCCGCAATTCTCCCTGTCGAGCCACCACTAGAAAACGCCTCAGTCCCTGGACCGCCTCACCCTTGTTCAACTGACGTTTGACCCGCCTGCGATGATCGAGACTGTTGTAGTAGCGGAGAATATAAATCGTCTTCACCAACCGCCCATACTCCTGAAATGCCTGCAGCAAGCGATTCGGTTCAGGGAACGAACTGAGCTTGCTCATTAACAGCGAAGAGGTGACATAGCCATGCTGGAGTGAGGCCGCCACCCGCAACATCTCATCCCAAGGGTCCACAATCCGCTTCGACTTAATACGCCTTTCAAACAGAGGCTTGATGAGTGTATCCGGCTTGGTCTTGAAACGATAGAGTCTCTGTTTGCCCAGATCGCGAATTCGAGGCGAGAACTGAAGACCACACAGATTGAAGAAAGCAAAGACTACCTCAGTGAAACCTGCCGTATCAGTGGTGTGCTCTAGGATCTTAAGCTCCGTTTCATTGTCTTTGATTCCATCGAAGACATAGGGTGCATCTCGACGAGTCGAAGGAATGACCTTAGTGCCGTACTGCGAAAACTGATCTGAGAGCCAGGTGTAAAACGTGACACCCTTTCCGTAACCAAAATACTTGGGCAAGGCCACCGATTGAGTGTTTTTTACCGTAACCGGAAAGCGCTGACCATCAGAGGAAGAGAGTGTTCCACCGCCCCAAGATTTAGCCAACGGTAGCTTGTGATGATAGTTCACTAATTCAGTCGTCGCCTTCGTGAGCGTGCTTTCATCAAGGAACCAGTTGTTGTGCCACAGCAAGCGTTCATAGGATAAATCAGCCCCTCGTGCCATTGCCTGCGGACCCAAATTGCAAGCCTGTGACAGTAATGCTGCATACAGATACCGTTTGGTCTCTCGTGAGCGGGTTTGATGGCCACCGGCATGAACTAGATGGTCACTGAAGCCCGTCAGCAAATCCACCTCAATCAACAGATCCGTCAGGTCTATTTTTGGCAGACATTGATTGACCAAAGCCTTCAGCTTCTTTTGCCGCTTGGACTGTTCTTGAGCTTCCAGGGGGGAGAGAACAACACGGTCATCCTCTAAACGGACATTAGGATTGTCTTTGAGGGTCTCCATAAACTTCGTCATTTCAGCATCAAGCTGCTGATTCAAGTCTTTTAATTGTCGTTTTCCCTGCTCTGGCAGCGACATCATCTGGCAAAACTCAGTTCGCATTGATGGCCACTGCTCCTTGGGGATCAGGTAGCTTTCTGGGTCTGCATATCTACGTGAGCCTTCCATCCACAGATTGCCTGAGCGCAGAGCATTACGGAGTTCCCAAAGTACGCACATCTCGTAATAACGCCGCTGTATTTTCCCCTCTTCATCTCGGATGTAGGATTTCCAAGGTGCACTCACAAAAGCCATCGGTGCTGATTGAGGAACGTGTCGTTTGCCCGTCGTATTGAGTTTCTCCAAAACGGCGATCGCCTCCAGCAACGGATCGTTTTCTCTATTGGAGCGGAATGAAAACGTCTCTAAAAATTCTGGAGCAAACCGGCGAATGTAGCTGTACCGTGCTGCGAAGTAGTCATAGGACTCGTCTTGAGTAGGGCGCACTAAGCGGTTGCAGTCTGTGATGGCTGCTTCCAACTCCTCTGGAGTGATCTGCTCAAAAATGTCAGATCGCACCTTGGGATCATCCACCTGTGGATCTAGCACCACACCTCCCACCTGTTTAAGCAGTCTTACCTTTTCATTGATCGCCACCGCTTCCTTTTGCCGGAATGCTTTGAGATCGTTCCTCGCTCTAGCATGGGTATCTGATAAACACTGAATGAAAAGATCTGCCGCCTCATCAGTGGCCTCAATCAACAACTGTTGAGCAAACGCGACCAGCAAGGGATAACGCTTTCCTGCGGGCATTCGCTTCAGACCTTGAACGCTGCTCTTCTTTGCGAGTCGGGCTAGGAATTTGAGACGATTGGGATTGAGCATGGAGACATCCCATAGATGGACTTGGTTGTCTCGCAGGAAACGGATCTTGTCTATTGCTGTGAGAATTGCTTTAGGTGAATTGCTGATGGCCGGCCGTCGCAGCCAAGAAAAACGAACGGCATGGATTTGAGACTCATGCTCCAACAGTTGATTGAGAAATCGCCTGACCGGAAGCGTCAGTAATGGCTTAAGCCGTTTATGAGTCTCTTTCATGGCCCGATTCCGCACGGTGCCGACCATCCGCTCTAGAACAGTGACACCTGGACGAACAAGCTTGTCCTTGAAGAGCTTTTCGGCTGCGAGCTGGAAGAGAAGTGAAGGCTTGTCGTGCTCTAAGGCTCGATTAACCAGCCACTTTGATAGTCGCTTGAGATCGATGGGATCAGGCGTTCGAAACCCCAAATGCTTCTGGACCTGCTGAAAGTGTTTGCTTCGGGTTTGGGACCGCTGGCCGTAGGTCGATAGCACCTCCGCTTCAATCTCAAGCTGGTGGCTCACAAAAACGACAATTTCTGTCGGTGTCTGCTGCAGGTCATCAGGGCAAAAGCCCATGTACCGAAGTCCGCAAAGCTGCAGAGCAAAGCCCAGTTGGTTATCAGGCTGACGTTTGCGATTGACCTGCTTGAGATCTTCTGGAGTGAGCGTGAAGTATTGAATCAGATCTGACTCAGAGATGTCTTCTGGGAACTGGCTCCGGTGAGTTCGCTCAGCGACACTCAGAAAACGAACGGGCATTTACGGTGATGCTGCTGGCTTGTATGAGTTTCCGCAGTAGGGACAGAACCGGAACTGCAGCGACAAAATTGGCTCTTTGCACTGCTGACAGCGATGGGTCAGCTCAGTGCCACAACCAAAGCAGTAGTGGCTCCTTGGATCTGTCCACATGGACTCTGGTGCTGTTCCGGGCACCCAACATTGTGGGCAAAATTTGAGACGGACAACCGAAGGAACATCCGCGCCGTCACAGACTGCTTCCAAGTACTCCAGTGGAATACTCAAGGCCAGCGCTAATCCTTTTCTGACGCGCCGATTGAGCCGCTGACTATCACCACTTTCAATCTTTCCAATCGTTTGGCGATGAACACCTGCAGCTTCACTCAGTTGAACTTGAGTCCAGCTTCGTTGCTGACGGAGACGGCGGACATAATTGTTGAGGGTTTCTTCGGGGTGGGGCGTACAGGTCGCCAATTCTGATGCCATTATTAATGAGCTAGAAAACAACATTGCTAAAGTACATTATTATCTTTTTGCAGAGTATATTATCGGCACAATGTCGAGGTTAGTTTTAGCAACAGTTGCGACAGAGTTTCTCGCCCGTCCGGGCTACGCGGCCAGCACGCTGAAGTCCTATGAGCTGAGCCTCTTACCGTTGCTGCAGCAGCAGGGACATTTACCAGTGGAGCTGCTTTCTCGTGGGGTGTTGGAAGACTATCTCAATAGCCTGGAGCATCTGTCTTACACGACACATCGGCGGCATCAGGCGATTCTTCAGTCTCTCCTGAACTTTGCCGTTGAGCGGGGGTATCTCAGAAATAATCCTATTGCTCATTTACGGCAGCGGAAGCCGGATGCAAGGCAGGGTGAATCGTTAACCGATGAACTGGTTCGGTATTTGACGCCTGAGCAGGTGCAGCAGATGTACCAATTAGTGAAGTCGAATGCGCGTCTCCATGCGCTTGTTGCTTTGCTGCATCGCAGCGGAGCGAGAATCTCAGAGATCCTGTCGTTAGATCTTGAAGAGATCGATCTGGTCGGTCGTAAGTTTCAGGTGGTGGGTAAGGGAAACAAGAAGCGCTGGTGTTTCTATAGTCCTGATGCTGAGGATGTTCTAGAAAAGTACATTCGCAACTATCGGCATCTAGATTGTGCAGCTTTGTTTACAGCACAGCAGCCGATGACGGGGGTGATCAGTCGTCTGAGCTACACCTCTGCATACAAAGCTTGGAAGAAGGTGACGCAGGATGCCGGTTTACTCAAAGGGGTCAGGCTTCATGATTTGCGCCATACCTTTGCTACTGAGCGGGTGGGACTTATGGGGATTGAGGAGCTGCGGGCGCTGCTGGGGCATCAACACATTCAGACGACGTTGCGCTATCAGAAGGTGACATCGGCTCGGGCTGAAGAGGTCGCAATGAGCGCACTAAAGAAAGTGATCAGTGAGTAGAGCATTCTCATCAGAAGCAACAGACTGTGACTCGTAATTCAGCATTTTTAGTATTTGGCCTGGAGTAGTAGACCTACTCTGGAACAACA
>NZ_PQWO01000054.1 GCF_003231495.1 Acaryochloris thomasi RCC1774 | reverse complement strand
TACCTTTTCGTCGAGGAAGCTCATGCCCTCACCCCCTGAGCTGCCCGAACGTTAGCGATCGCCTGCCCAGCGACGGCTCTCCAGTCGGTGTTCTCGTCCCACTCCAGAAAGATGCGCTTGTACCCTAGCCACACATTGCAAAACAGAACAGATTCATCCTGCGTTCCCGGCTGGGCCTCAAGAGTAATCGGCTGCTGCAGTTGAGCTGGTGTTAGACTTGCGATCGCAACCATGAAACTTTTCGCAAAAGTAGAATCATGACCGCATTCGATGACGACGGGCCGGTGTGCGGTCAGGGTGATATTGAGTTTGCAGCACTCTTTTCCCCGTCGTTCGACCTTGGGAAATTCGATGGCTTTGAGATAGCCGGTGAGGGACGGGGGTAGTTCCTGAGGTTCGCTGTCGATGAGCTGAAACCAGAGTTTATTTCCGTTGGCTCTGTGAGCATAGATATACAGGGTTCGGAGGGATTCGCCGAACCCGAGGGGCCGTAGTGTCTTCATGGGTCAAACCTCCTTTGATTTGATTGCGACTGTTGCATGGCTTGCTGGACATTCCAGCAAATGAAAGGCTCCAGGCGGACAGTAGTAAACCGCCGTGTTCCAGTCGATCCGGCCAGCGAATAGTAAATCGTTGATTAGACTTGCGATCGCAACTGCGATTGCATGTTGTGGATGTCTTTGGAGTCTTTTGGGTAATGTTGGCTGCATATCAATACGTCCTTCTGAATAGATCAATATTTCTGCGTTGGGTGGCCGCGATAATCAGGAGCCTTCGTATTCCGAGGGCAGCATGAGACAACCCTCGACAACGAATAGCTCTAGTTCAGGCAAGGGGAAGGCTGTAGCACGGACTTGACGGCCAAATTCTGGAGATGTGTTGAGCCTATCCCTGTAGCAAAACAGGACAGGAGTGCTGCCATTGTGAAATTTCCAGCATTGGAATTGCTGTAGTTCTTTGCTAGCTGTGATGCTGGTGCCTTTCTGGTGAGTGGCGATCGCAAGTACTAACCACTCAATTTCAAGCTTTTCAATGATGTATAGAATTCCATCGGTGTATAAAAGCCCAGTGAAATGTCGGTGGCGAGTGGGGCTAGGCTGAAACTGCCTGAGCCGTTGCTCAAGTTCTTTCGGTTTCATGGGTCTTACTCCTGTATGGCCCTTGCAGTGGTCGGGCGTTTGTATTGCTGCGGGGACGCTGTGGCCCCCGATGGCTTTAGTGTTCTGAGGGAAGCAGTAGTGTTCCTTGCTCCATATAAAGCTTGATTTCCTGCATCGGGAAGTCCGTGGAGGGGATTAGCTGGCTGATCGCAGGTTCGCAAGTGCTGGGGCTGTCTTCGTAGCAGGCTAGGATTGCGCTGCGATCCTCATTAACTTTCAGCAGCCAGAGCTGGAACTCTTGTAGGTCAGGGTTGTATATAATCTGGTAGCTTTTTTGGTGAGATGTGATCGCATCCACAAGCCACATACACTGGGCATCCTCGGTCAATATCTTGATGCCGTCTGTGTAAGTGATTCCCAGTGGATGCCGGTACCATTGCTCGGTGCCGGTGCAATGCGCGAGATTTTGCTGAAGTGCTTCTGCGGTAATCATGTATATTTCTCCTGTCCCTTGTAGCGATGGGTTTACGGAAGGTATGCGGCGGGGGCGCTATGGCCCCTGTTGTTTGCGTTAGTAGGTCCGCATGAAGCGAACGAATTCAGACGAATCGTTCATGTAATGGGGATCTTGCTCTAAGCAATTGTCGAAGTAGTTTGCGATCGCTTGGTCTGGTGAGTTTCCCGTGCTGACTGCGAATATCTCAGGGTCATCATTGGAGTCTGAGGCAGTCCAGGTGTCTGGGATTGGAGCGGCTGAAACTTCAAGCATGAGTATTTCTCGCGTAGTCCCCTGTAGCGCTGGGGTTTGCAATGGTGAGGCGATGGGGGCGCTGCGGCCCCCTGGTGCTTAGAACTGGTCGTCGATGGCTGCGATACGGTCGTCTGCTGCTGTCTTCCATTCAGAGCAATACAGCTCGATAAGGTTGGGGGCAACAGTACCAAAGGTGCAATTGGTTGCAACCCAGGCTTTGATGCGTTGGACGTAACCGCCTTTGCGCTCACAGGCGAAGGTGTAATCTTCGCGGACCATGCACTCGTTGAGTGGGTCGAACTGCTCGACTTCGGCATCGACACAGAAGAGTTGCGACTGCTGGGCTGTTGCAGGGGCGAGGGAAATAGTCATAATGGAAATCTCCTGATTAGTCTTGGGAGTGCATCGTCACCGCTTGTTTCTTTCCGGGATTGGGCGGTGGCTTTGCTTTGTTTGTATGTATCTATAATATCATGTATGCATCATATGATGCATACAAAAAGACTTTATTTTAGAAAGTTTACATTGAAGGAATTCATGATGATGGGCTAAGTTAAGATTGTTCTATCCTGCTTATGATGCATATATGCCCAATCCTTCGCCAAAGACTGAACATCTTCGCTCAGTTCGCCTTGATTCTGAAGTTGCGCCCAAGTTGTCTCGGCGTACTACAGGCACTTGTTTGGAGCCTGAGGTGGAAGCTGCGGTTGATCGGCTTCCGAATAAGTCAGCGTGGCTGAGACGGGTGATCCGTGAAGCTGCAGAGCGTGAGGGTTTGATATGACGCAGGCAACACCGGAATCATTTGAGCAAAAGGTATTGAGTCGTTTTGATGCCATTGATAATCGGCTTACGACGATTGATGTAGATATCAAGGCCACCAATGCCAAGGTAGAAAAGTGGGATGGTCGGTTGTGGGGTTTGACCCTTGCTCTCATTGGTACGGCCTGGGCTGGAATTATCGGAGCTTCTGTCGTTGTTATAACGAGATCACTCTCCGGCGTTTAGGCAGATGAACCCCCAAGATTTCATCCAGTCTGAAGGCATTGAAAACGTCCTGACGGCAGCGATCGAACATGCAGAAACTAAAGCCTTGCTCTACGGCTCACTGGGGGATGCGATCAACCATCGCTACTGGGTCAAGGTTTGGTGGTCGCTAACTTCCGCTTGCGATTGCCGAAGGCAGGCTAACGCCATCGCATAATTACCGATCTCGATGTTGAGGAGGCGCTGGAGAGCTGGCGAGAATATCAAGGGCTGCGGTCGGAGATCTGAGGGGTGGCTTTATACATCGATGTATAGATTGCGAGTTGAGATCGCAAGCAATAGAGCTTTCAATTACAGCAATGAGAGTTGCTGCACAGCTCCGGTCATCTCTCGCCAGTCGCTCTCGAACTTGCTGATGTTTTGGCATTTGTCCTCTATTGCAGAAGGGCAAGCGACAAAAAATTCTTCGATAGCTGGATACGTCTTTGGCTCCCTTCGATGTATATAAACTCTGATCCACCCGCCAGTGGTTTCAAGTTCGCTGTGGGTTGCGATCTCAAGTCTGTTGATTTGGGCTTCTATATCCTTCCGACTGCCGCTACCGATGGTTTCCACGCTGCGGCGAGCGTTAACCATCGTTCGTTTGGTTGTTCCGTTGGCTTTGTAAATACGTCGGACACGATAGATAGCGAACTCAGACTCTCTGAGCCTTTTTTCATAGAGTGAGATCGCATCATGGCAACCTCCCTCGACGCAGAGGTCGTAGGCTGTTCCTGAGCTGAACAGATGCATTCTGGGATTGAGCGCCAGAGCTAGACCGCCAATCCAGAGGGCGAAGGCTCCTGACTTCGGGAGTTTTTTGTACCTTGCGATCGCATTTTGTTTGCTTTGAAAGGGGCAGAAACTACAACAGGATTTCTCCCAGGTCACTCCTAGCTTTGATTTGAGATAATCTATGCAGTCTTGGCGCGCCCATCCCGAAATTCAATAGATGAATCATTTGTTTTCTCTAGTTCGGTCCATTGCTTTCTCCGTAGGCACCAGCGGGGGGCTTCCATTCGCTGACAATCACCGGCTGTTCGTATTTGTCATTGAGCGCCAGGGCCACTAGCTCAGGGTTGTTTGCCTCGGGGTAAGGTGTTCCCCTCTCGGCCAACTGTCGGACGCTCATCGTTCGTTGGATCGTTGTGTTGAATCTTTCCTCGTACTGGGCGATACGCTCGAAGTGAGCAGGGGCGATCTTACGAATGGAGGCCCATTGGTTCGCGCTGCCAAAGATGCAGGACATACAGGACAGCCGACCCCAACCCAGTTGATAGGCCGGATGTGGATTGATGCAAAACTCTTCGATTAGGCTCCAGACTTCTGCTGTACACCAGTGATGAATCGGACGATAGCGGTCTACATAGCGACGGCTTCTGCCATCCCGATTGTCAGTTCGGTCTGGCTCGAAAGCTTCGTACTTGGCTCTCTGGGGTGATTCCTCGGCCCGCTCTCCAGAAAGAATGAGCGTCTTGCTGTGGTTGAATCTTTCTTGGTTGGTGATTGCGATCGCACAAACGTCGATCTTCAGGTAAGCGCTACACCAGCGCACCGCCAGATTGCCGGATACTTGCGGGAACTTGCGGCGAGTGCCCAGCTTGCCGCTTTGTCCTCCAGTCGATTGAAGGCCGTCAGGTATCTCGAACCATGTCGGTGCTTTGCGCTGTTCCTCTCGCAGCATCTCACGCTCGAAGCCTCCCTCTAGCCAACTGAAGTAAATGGGCAGCTCTAGGGCGTCAGCCACGGCTTTGCAATAGGAGCGAGTGACAGGCCAGTCCATAAGGTTGGAACCTTCACGACCATCGATGTCGTGGTGCCATAGTTCGATGTTGGGACATCCTGCTTTGATGGCCCACAGGACGCAGGCTAGGGAGTCTTTGCCGCCACTGAAGGCGATTACCGTGCGGTCGTACGCTTCTGGGGGAGGGAGGGCAGCAGGTTCATTAAGCGCTAATTCAAGCTGGGTGTTCATTGCCCCGTGATTGCCTGTATCTGTTTGCTGTATCTGTCGCAAAGTGTTCCGAGCTTACCCATTGGATCGCAAATGACTTCCATGTCATCTGCAAGAAGGAAGTCCATGTGATTCGCCGTGAGCAGTGCGGTTGCACCGTGGCCTCTAAAATTGTCTGAAGCGACAGCAAAGTGAGGCCGTAGAATAATTTCACCCAGCATGAATTGGTGGGTTCTCTGGTTGCCGTGGCTTGCTCTAAGATCCTTTGTTGCTCCAACGAAGATGACTTCTTCCTTCCCTGGTTGTGTATAGAGCCAAGCTGGAACCCTAACGGCATGTTGTCCGTACATCATCTGATCCGTGAATGCATTGTCGAAAACCATATTGTTCTCCTTGTTGGCATGAAAAGTGGTCCACAGGACGCAGGCTAGGGAGTCTTTCCCACCACTGAAGGCAATGATGGTGCGATCGTATTTGCTAAGCGGTGGGGGCTGAGCAGGCTGGCAGAACGGAAGGGACAGTTGCGTATTCATTTCTGCTTAAAACCCTCTCTGCTATTGACTAATAGGCATTCCATAGCTCTGCTGCCGCAGCTTCTTTGGTTAGGAATTCTCGAATGTCTCCATCCTGGAGGATGGGAACCCCGAGCCTCACTGGAATTGCGTGATAGGTCTCTGAACCGACTGGCCGGGAGATCGTACCTATCGGTTTCTCGTGGAAAGATACTGTCCAGCGAGTAGGGTAGTAGCTATTGGAATCCCTTAATTGGATTAAGAATTTCATGGCAATACGTCACTAAAATGCCTGCTGCTGTTCTGGGGTCTTACGAAAGTGCGTGTTTCCGGGGACGGCCAGGGTAGGGCTAGTTGGGTGGTCATGGCAATGTGTCTCTAAAATGCTTGTGCTGTTCTCCGACCACCTCTATCTCGTGAG
>NZ_PQWO01000053.1 GCF_003231495.1 Acaryochloris thomasi RCC1774 | reverse complement strand
GACAATACGGACTGCCTCTGCTTTTTGTTCATCAGTGAATAGTCTGCGTTTCTTCTGTGTCATGTGGACATTCTCCTAGATCATTTCTTCGAATGGAGTGTCCACTTTTTCAAGACAAGGTCAAAATTAGGTTGTGCTTGGATTGCAGTCGTCCTGGAGAAACTTGATCGGGAATAATCACCCGAATCCTGATCACTTAAGCGCGAACTCTAACCAGGCTTTTCTCGGCAGTATGATAATAGCTATCCAATTGTCACCGGTCGCTGTCCCCAGTGTGGGCATGAGTTCGACCGAAGTAATCCGCCCGTCTTACATTGGGATTGTGGAGAATGTGGGTGGGTGGACGATTCGGTGTGGTCTAACAAATAATGATCGTGAAAGAGAGGAATATTACGATGCCAGAAAAATTGAAATAAAATTTGGCGATGGCGTATACACAGTCTGTAAATTAAAGATTTCTTTTGTATATGACTCACCTAGTATATTCTGCAATGCGTATGCGACTTCTCTTTCAGTATCATTAAAGTAGCGAATTTGGTTGGATGATGCTGAGTCTTTTTGAGGCTTAACTTGTATACTTGACTTTACGCCTGCTTGCTCTAAAGATTTTTTGATTTCAAAAGCTTCTTCTTTCTGCTCAGATTTTTCTTGATTATAATAAATAGCTATTTTATATGTATTTACTATATTGACTAATGAGCTTGTTTTTGATGTGTCTATCTCTGGGTTTAGAATTGGAGTATTGTTTTCAAGTGTCGTTTGTATTCTTGAGTTAACAGTGTCAGCAGTGGTTGAGGATACCTCGTTTTTTTTGATTTGTTTTTGAGCATCTGCTGCATTGACTGTTTGTGATCCTGACTCACTCTGCTCAAGAGCTGCAATGATTTTGTTGGATTCATTAACCCTCTTGTTTAGTGCATCTATTTGTTGGGCCGCTTGAACTAAATCATTGTCTGTTTTGCTGAGTTGCTTCTTCCACTTAAATCCCGCTACAGTCCCTTCTTCAAATCCAGCTTTTATCAATCTTTCATTTAATATAGTTGGAGCGATCAATAATAATATAAAAAGACTAAAGAGAGATGCGTCTCTCAAAAGACTGAATAGGTTTTTCCCGATTTCTATCTTTTCTTTAACTGCGCTATTTGTGGATTCATTGAGAGGTGATGTCATATCGAATCTATCTCTATACTTTATATGGAGGAATTATTATAGTTGCTCTAAATCCGTTTGTATTGATATTGATGAGTGAAAAATGAATGAGTAGGGGTATTTATCGCCTTTTCTAAAATTAGTGATGATTGGAGTATCAATGGGCAACATTGTTGATGAATTGATTTGGATAGATCTATTTCTAGATATCGATTAGTTATGCAATCTTGCCGCAGAGCTTAACTACTGTTTGTGTTGTCCTGAGAGGAGAGTGGTAATGTCTATCTCACCACCGGCAAATCCTCCCACCGCGTCGTATACGCCTGCGTCATCCGCTGCCGCTTCATCGCCCACTGCTGATCGCAACCCTCGCTAGCAAAGAAGACCGCCCTGCGGCCATACAGACGATTGAGCTGATCGACCGTATTCATGAGCGTGATCGCCTTCTCGCTGTTCCTCTCTTGAAAGAGATGTCCCTGCATCGTGTTGGCCTGGGAGATATCCAGCAGCATCACCCCCGCTTTGGCATAGTGTGGCCCTTTCCTGTAGATTCGCCGGAGTGCTTGCCCTGCCGCATTGATCAGCTTGCGCGTGTCAGCAGTCGGCACCGCGAACTTCGCTAAGGCCGACTGCGAGAAATACTCCTCATTGGGATTATGTCGTCCAGTGCCAATGGAAACCTGAATTGCACTACAGACTGAGTTCTGCGATCGCAACTTCTCCGCTGCCTTGATCGAGTGCATGTCCACAGACTGCAGCAGTGCTAGCTCCTCCACCCGCTCTTCAATTCCCCCTCCTTGTTACACTCGGAGCAATTGGTCAAAAATGAACCCTTAATTCGGCTATAGCCCATGCGAACTCGCTCCATTGCTAAGGTTACTGGCCTACTTTTCGGGGTTGGAGCAATTCTGGGCTGTGCTCAAGCGATCCCCGTTCCCAGTGACCGCTTGAGTCCCAAGGCCGATCAGCTATCGATTGCTGCGGTCAAACTCGTGCCGATCGTTACAGGTCTGGAGCATCCTTGGGGTATGGCCTGGTTACCGGATGATCAAATATTAATCACCGAGCGTTCTGGTCGGCTACGCCTCGTTAAAAATGGCAAGCTCGACCCCAAGCCGATCAAAGGCGTGACAACCGTTTCCACCATCGCCGCGCAACAAATATTTGCTACCCAACAGGGTGGGCTGCTGGATATTGCTATCCATCCCCGCTTTGCCGACAATCGCTGGGTCTATTTCACCTACTCCCACGGCACCCGCAACGCCAACCGGACCCGTGTCGCCCGCGCTAAGTTTGACGGTAAGCAGCTTGATAGTTGGCAAGTGATATTCGAGGTTGCCCAAACCAAGCGTGGTGGTCAGCACTTCGGTTCGCGCCTGACTTGGCTGCCGGACGAAACCCTATTGATTTCCATTGGTGATGGTGGCAATCCGCCCGTGAAGTTTGATGGTGCTCTAATCCGTAAACAAGCCCAAAACCGCGCTAGCCATCTTGGTAAAGTAATTCGCATCAAAGATGATGGCACCATTCCAGTGGATAATCCCTTTGTGTCCACCGAGGGAGCCGCGCCTGCTGTCTGGAGTTATGGCCATCGCAATATCCAGGGGCTGACCTATGATCCAATGCGAAAAAGAGTTTGGTCGACCGAACATGGCTCACGCGGCGGCGATGAACTGAACTGGGTGCAATCCGGCAAAAACTATGGTTGGCCCGTTGTTTCTTTCAGCCAGGAGTACACCAGTAATCGCGCCGTCGCCCCGGCAACCACTGGCCCTGAGATGGTAGATCCAAAGCGCGTATGGACCCCTTCCATTGCGCCCTCGGGGTTAGCTATTTATACGGGAGATCGGATTCCGCAGTGGCGCGGCAATTTATTTGCTGGCGGACTTGTCTCCCGTAGCATTCGGAAGCTCGAGCTAGATGCGTCAGGGAGCGTGACAGCGGAGTCCCAAATCAGGATTGGCCAGCGGGTGCGTGATGTCCGCCAAGGGCCAGATGGGTATCTATATGTGCTAACTGATGCTAATTCGGGTCAGCTTTTGCGCCTAGAAGTTGACCCGAACAATTAAATTTAGCCGTTTTATCCGACGCTTACAATATCGGTCGAGAGTTTAGTAATACTCAGTTCACGTAAGCTATTCTAAATCCTGTGCTTCACAGGAACCCGTGAGATCGCATCTCTCATCTGCTGATCGCGCTCTGCTTTCCGCTTGGCCGCGAGTCTGGCTTGGGCGTTTTCTGCCCTCATCCGCTGGGCATCGCTCTTGTAGGCCTTCCCATAGCAACGGTACCAAATGGCGGTTAGGCACAAGATAAAATCTTGAAAGCCTCTATTCACAGACATTTCGAGATTCTAGACTTTTATATGATCTGACTCTAGAAACGGAAATCTCTGAGGTTCCTTCACTGTCCCATCTTGACCTATTAATGGAATAGTTAATCCCTGAAATCTTTGTAAATCAGGGTTTTGAAGGCGTTAACAAAAATCATTCCAGATATCGTAAATGGAAAAGTTCTTCTTCTAACCTCCGTATGGTTCTATTGCTATGGGAAGGCCTACCACAGGTTTTCTTGGGATTTCCATTGTGATCGCTCGATGAACGGAAGTATTGGCTGTTGGAAGGCTGCGGTGTTGCGATCGCTGGTAGTTTGCTCCTGGCTCAGTCTTTGCGCTAGCCGACGCCGATTGATTGTGCTCAGCGATAGTGCTGAATTAGAGTGCATTCCTGATGGTTTATTGGTACTTATACCAAAGGTAATAAAGCATTAGTACGACTACCCTTCAACAGACTGATTTCTTCGACTGACGAGCGTAACGCTGAATGAGACAATGGCACTGCCTATCAGCGATAAGTAGCTTCGGGTAGTAACCCTCAGAGATCAATAGCATGAAAACACAATCAGCCATCGTCTCTCTATTAGTGAGCCTTGCTAGTGTTGTTCTCATTGTTGCCGGACTGAAAACAATGGCCAGTCTGCTAACACCAATCCTGCTTTCCTTGTTTTTAGTCCTGGTCACCTATCCTATCTTTGCATGGCTTAAAGGACGAGGATTACCTCAATGGCTGGCCTACATGCTAGTTTTGCTGAGCGTCGTTGCTATCGGTGTCTCTATTGTTCTCTTTTTGGTTACCTCTGTTAATGAGCTAGTGACATATCTGCCTGCTTATGGAAATCAGATTGAAACGCAGATTAATGGTCTATGGCAAAGACTCACTGAACAAGGCGTGACCATTGACGACATTCAAGCATTGAGTTGGCTGCAACCCGAACAACTAATTCAGTTTTCACTATCTCTAACAACTACGGTACTCGGGACACTCTCTAACACTGGACTGACATTGCTGATATTTGTTTACATGCTGGCAACGGCTCCTAGCTTTTCCACCCAGCTTAAAAAGGGGCTTGAAAATAACCCATCAGCATTACAACGGTTTGAAGAGTTCGCCCAAAGTACCAGTTCATACTTAATGATTAAAGGTTGGCTAGGGGCTTTGACCGCACTTGTTCAGATGCTGTTGATGGGGTTGTTAGGTTTAGATTTCGCCGTGCTATGGGGAGTGCTCTCATTCGCCTTTAATTTTATCCCGAACATTGGTTTCTACATTGCACTTGCCCCGCCGCTGCTAATTGCCATTATTGAGCTTGGGTGGCTAAAAGCCTTGTTCTTTGCCGTCGCTTATATCGTTATCAACAACTTCTTCGATATGGTCGTTGCGCCTCGATACCTATCGAAGGGATTAGACCTATCGATTCTAGTCACTTTCCTTGCTGTCATTATCTGGGCATGGATATTAGGCCCGATTGGTGCTTTTCTTGCTTTGCCACTTACTATCATGGTTAAGAAGCTTCTCCTCGAACCCTTTTCTCAAACTCAGCTAGTTGCTAGCTTAATGGGTGCAGGCAGCGAAGATAGTTAGTCGTCAATTTTGAGATAGTGGTTTACGAGGAAATACCCGTGGCGGCTTGATTCCCCTGCTTTTGATCACTCTCCACATTCAACCTCCTGAAGCGACTGTCTTTCCAATCATTGCAGGCATCTAGCAGAATTTGAACGCGCCTTGACATTTATAGGAGCATCAACACTGTCACAGGAGCTTCAGCATAGATCGCCTGCTGCATGGTGGCAGTTGCGATCGCTTTAAGTTCTGCGGTTTTGCTGAGATTGGGCATAGGCTGAAGAGAAGAAAGGCTGATCTCAGAGTGCCCAGAGTTGCGATCTCTCCTGGTTTGGGATCAAGATCGTTGTGAGTGCTACCAATGTTACTTGAACGGTTTAGCAGGGTTCGTATCGGCAGAGCGTTACAGAGAACAGACTTTCTAGATTACAGCCACTACTGATCGCACCCAGTTTTTGCGACACTCCCTTTAGTTGTACTCTCCAGGGGTATCTATTTTTGTAACAGTAACCCTGCCAACTTTCTGGCCTGACATTCTCAATAATTCATCACCAGAAAATTCAAAACCAAGCTTTAGTGCTATTCGCGCAACATCATCAGCCGTTGATGCTGCTTGCACCTCATTTTTAAGTGCAGGTTCAGACTGCATTTTCTTTAAAAATGCTTTGAGTTGATCTATTGCCATATTCTTAAGTCTTATTCTCGCTAGCGGGTCTATGAAGCAGGGAAACCTTTACGAGCTTCAAGTAAATTCTACAGCAATTGTCATTATGGAATCGATTGTCGCTACTCAGGTAGATCTTCCCAGATAGCAACGCTTATAGCGCTACAGATTTGTGATAGGACATAGGTAGAGAGCGTCAAGTAATCCTTATGTCAGCCCCCTACAGTTATGATCTTCGCCGCAAGGCCATTGATGCAGTCAAGCGCGGTGAGCGTAAAACGGCGGTATGTAAAACGCTGCACATCAGTCGCAATACCCTAGATCTGTGGCTCAAGCGAGAGCAGGCAACAGGCGACTGTCGGGCCATTACCCATTACCAACAAGGCAACCGCCATAAGATTACAGATTGGCCACGTTTTCGAGCCTTCGTTCAAGCACATGGCGATAAAACTCAGGGTCAAATGGCAAAACTATGGGGGGTTATGCCGACATACGCCTAATTATTCTCACTCAAACCTTGAAACCCTTTATTAATAGTCTATTCAAGACTTCAAAGTTTTGGATTTAGGTAACTTATATGCCTGACCACAGTAGGGGCAGAAC
>NZ_PQWO01000052.1 GCF_003231495.1 Acaryochloris thomasi RCC1774 | reverse complement strand
ATTTAGGTGCTCTGAAAAAGGCGAAAAATAACGCCTGAAACCTATGCTGTCAAAGCGCTGCAGCCTTAGCGTTGTTTTCTGTTCCGATGTACCCTAAACACCTTGATCTTGTAAGTGCCTTTATTCTCTATTGAGAAATGCACTAGTTTATTGATAAGAATGACTTCACTGGGTGTTCGATGTAGTCATAACTCTAGTGTCATCCAAGGCAGAAAGCGTCTAAGACAGAAAGCATAAGAAACAGAAAACATGAAAGGCAGAAAGCATCCTTTCGTCCTCTATCGATTTTCAATGGTAGATGGGATTGAGCCTTTCCTGATCCATTCCAAAAACAGGTAAGGATGAACGATATGGAAGCTCCGATCAGGAGTGGAATGAATTGCGTGACGCTGCGGCACGATCACCGACGTATCTTTAGAAATGAAGTCTTTGAAGTTAGCCGTGATTAACACCTGAACTTTACCTGCGACCGCAGTCTCTAGAACATGAGCATCTTCAATATCTTGAATCGGCACAATGCCAGTGCCACCGAGAGTGAGTTGAGGGCTTGAGGCTAATGCTCCTAACTGGGCATAGGCTGTGATGGTATCAAGATATAACTCTGCACTAGAAGTAGACACCTGCAGCTTTTGGATCAGTACCTGACGCAGCCGATTGAGCATTCCCCAAGAGATGATGAGCTGTACCGGCTGAGATAAACAGCGACCCTGGCGCACAATCGCTACAATGCTTTGACTTGCTGTGCCTTGTCTCCCTTTGGCCTCTGCCAGCAAAGCCGCAACCCAGATATTGAGATCAACACAGATGTTCAGACTATCGATCACGGTAAAGCTATTCAGTGAGTGCGACTGCTGTAGCTAAGAGATCGTCTTCCGTGTCTAGGGCATGTAAGGATTCAGTGTTGATCTCTTGGACGACCTGTTGAGTTGCGATCTCATGCTGGGTGTTGAGCAGAATCCTGGTGATATCTGCAATGGCATGTTCCATATCGGCGGGGGAGCCAAAGGTCTCAATTTTTCGCCATGCAGTGCGAGCTTCATCTGGTAAAACGGAAAACAACTTAAGGGCCATTCCCGCAATTTGAGCTTTACGGCGATCTTCCCGCTTGGCAATAGACTCAATGCGATCTGCAGTATCGGTGTCAGTGTATGCAGAGATAGTTTTACCAGCCATGATGCTTTAGACGTTCATTATACTTTGATTTCTATAGAAACTATAATAACCAATTTTTCCACAGAAAATGAGTCAATAATACCTGCTAAGGCAGAAAGCGTCCTATCATCCTTTCTGCTAAAAATCCTTTCATCCTAGAACATCAGGTAAGACTATCTGAAGAAACCTAATATATAGAAGCACTTTTATAGAAAGCATCCTTTCATCCTTTCTGCTATCCTTCCTTTCAGTCTTTCTGCTATGATGCCTTTCATTCTTGGCAGAAAAGACGATTTATGCTGATTGTCACTTTTACTGGATACAAAGGTGGGGTGGGAAAATCCACCAGTGCCATTCATCTAGCAACGTTTCTGTCTAAATATGGAAACGTCTTACTTGTTGATGGCGATCCGAATCGGACCTCTATAAGCTGGGCCAGTCGAGGTCACTTGCCTTTTGATGTCGCAGACGAGCGCAAAGCAGCTAAGGCGATACCCGGTCGTGATTGGTTGGTGATTGATACCCCCGCTCGACCTAACTCAGATGATTTAAAGGAACTGGCAGATGGCTGCGATTTGATGATCTTGCCAACAATCCCTGATATCAATTCTCTAGAGCCGATGATTGATACCTCGAAGGCTTTGAAGAATGTCTCTTTCCGAGCCTTAATCACAATGGCTCCCCCTCATCCCAATAAAGATGGGGAACAGATGCAGCAGGATATGCAAGCGTCAGATGTGCCAGTTTTTGAGTCAATCATCCGACGCTCGACGGCGTTTGCTAAAGCAGCGCTAGCGGGGGTGCCGATTCGGGAACTGAAGGGGAAGTCTCGCCTCCCTTGGCTGGACTATGAACAGATGGGCAAAGAAGTATTGGAGATACTGAGATGAGTAGCAAATTTACTGATGTGATGAAAGCTGCCAAAGACGAAAAGCAGAAACCTGCTAAGGATGAAAGGCAGAAAGCATCCTCTGAAAATATCGTTAACGTGTGCATCAAAGTGCCGCTATCACTTCGTAAGCGATGGACGATTGAGGCTACCACTCGTGAAGTCTCTCTTAAAGACTTGATTGTTGAAGCAGTGGAAAAACACCTTTCTGAGCAGTAGTGAAACTCTTCAGTGTGTGAAGCCATAATAACAATATTGCTATTATGGCGGTAGTTTGTTTGCTGAAAAGCCTTTATGCCCCAAACCCAGGTTGTGTTTTACCAGGATGAGCGGGGTCGGGTGCCAGCTCTAGATTGGTTGAAAACACTTCTGAAAAAGGATCGGAAGGGATATGCCAATTGTGCTGCTCGTATTCAGCTCTTGTCAGAGTCGGGGTATGAACTGCGGCGGCCAGCAGTGGACTATCTTCGTGATGGCGTCTACGAGCTGCGGGCCAAGCATAGGAGAACTCAGTACCGAATCTTGTATTTCTTTCACGGCCAGAACGTAGCGATTTTAGCCCACGCAATCACAAAAGAAGGTGCGCCAGTCCCCGACATAGATATTGAGCGGGCACTTGACCGAAAGCGTCTATATGAAAAGGCTCCAGACATCCATACCTATAGCGAGGATACAGAAGATGGCTAAAACGAGCGATGCACTTAAAATCTTGGGGCAGTTGAACCCAAGCGATCCTGAGTTGCAGGAGATGGTTCAGGAAGCCTCTGTGAATGCGGAGGTTGCACAGCTTATCTATGCAGCAAGAACTCAGGCGAACCTGACTCAGAAGCAGCTTGCTGAGCTAATTGGCACTCAACAGCCTGTAATTGCTCGTCTTGAAGATGCAGATTATGAAGGGCATTCTTTATCCATGCTGCAGCGAATTGCCCAGGCGCTTAATCGGCGGGTGGAGATTGCGCTGGTTCCACTTGAGGATGATTCGGCATTCGCCTTACAACGTTAATTCCTCTTTACATCTATGCGCTGGGCTAATTCTTCCTAGGTCAGTCCAGCATGGCTCCGCGCAGCAATGACCTTTCGCAGTCATTATCGCATTCGACTTCTTGGTGGATGACTCCAGCCCTTGTGATCATTTGTTTTAAAGAGTTTTCTTAAGCTAGCTTGACGGCGTAGTATAGATCATCAAGCTTTCGGGCTTGTTAATTTTCTTTTTGGAGACCTGTATGGTCTAACCCCCCAGAAACCCAAAAAACCCGGCTATGAAACAGCCAGGTTCTCTAGGGCAAAAAACAAAATGTTCTTTAGCGAGTATTCGCGGGATCTAACTGAACGCTTTGACGGGCAAGAAGTTAGGAACCCATAATGTCGTTTAACTATTTTAGTGTGTTTACGTCAGAGATGACAAGCATTCTTTAAGAGAGCTTAACGCCATCTATCGAACTCGCTCCGTTCACTCGATAGGAGACGTGATAGAAATGATCGCCTTTGCCATGATCACCGATGAGCATGACCTCATCCTGATGCAACTTTCCCCCGCTGCCCGCTCCCTGTACCAGTGGCTTTTACGCCGCCGCCCCGCCGGACAGAGCCAAGAATTTGACCTAGCCGAATTTCAAACCTTCAGCAGCCAAAGCCGTAAACGCCCCTACTGCACCCGTCAGATCCGCAACGCCCTCAATTCCCTCATTGAAAGCGGCCTCGTCGAGAATATCCGACAGTTCAACGCCCGATTCTGGAAACTGAGCGCCCACCATCCAGATCAACCAATCGAGAAAAAAACTTCCCAGATCGGGAAGAAAACTTCCCAAAACAGGAAAGAAATTTCCAAAAAACAGCCCTCAAAACCTTACAGCTCCGTTGTCTCTTATATAGAGAATAAAGAAACAACAGACACACGCCACCCACTCCACCCTGTTCTAAATTCAAGGATTAATAAGGAAGGTCTAGCTGCCTCTCCTCCACATCTCAATCTGGAAAACCCAGAAATTGAAGATGAAGAAAAATCAAGAGCAGCCTTCCCAACAAACTCTGATTCTCAGGACGTGCCGATTTCCTCTGAAGAAAGAAAAATAGATCCACAGCTTCAAGCCGAAGTAGAGGAGGTGATCGCCCCTCAACCCATGAACCAAAACATCAAACGGGCCATGATGTCAGTGTCCCTAGACATTGTGCTGGATGCCCTGGCCGTCGTGCGCCAGCAGAAAAAAACAGGTCAAGCGAAGCGACCCGCTGGATTGCTAGTTAAGGCGATTCAAGAACGCTGGACCCCCAACCCCGTCAATGATGCGCTTGAAACTATGCCTGATGGCTTCAGCGATTGGTTTGATCTCGCCCGAGAAAAAGGCATTGTCACCGCCTCGCTACCGATGGACGGTCAGATGTGCGTTTGTACCGACCCCGAGCAAGGGGACTGGCAACCGTGGACTGAACTCGCTTTTGCCTTTCCTCTGCGAATGTTGAAGGAGATGAACCCCATCAAATTCCGGTTCGGCTAAAGTGGATGCCCTCAGTAGGTGAAACTGCAAGAACTACTGAGGACGCTATCGTGACTGGATTGCAGCGATTTATTCGCTGTCATACCCCCCGATAAACCCAGCCAGTGAGAGCAATACGAATAATATCAAGCCACCAGAGAAAAACCTGTGAAGCGCAAGCATCCATGAAATCTATTGAGAACTCAACCCCATGAAAAAGCGACCCAAGGTGTGTGGTGTTGGGTCGCTTTTGGAATCGTTGATTTTGGATGGAGCCAAAACCATATCTCAGTCCTACCATTTTTCTCCACCCGTAAAGAAAACGTTAACCTCACCTTTATCAACCCCTCAATAGAGGAACCCCCAGCACATACAACTCGTATGCACCGGGGGAGCTTTC
The DNA here is from genome assembly GCF_003231495.1 of Acaryochloris thomasi RCC1774. Lineage (NCBI taxonomy): Bacteria > Bacillati > Cyanobacteriota > Cyanophyceae > Acaryochloridales > Acaryochloridaceae > Acaryochloris > Acaryochloris thomasi. The sequence goes on along the minus strand of NZ_PQWO01000052.1, from coordinate 1,503 downwards.
TAAATCTAGAGTAAGATTCAGTCGCGTTACGTTATAGCCCTACTCGTGGGCCATAATCGTCCTTCTCAAACCAAAATCAAAACAGAGATTAGCTTACGAGAATCGCAATAGAGACTGGAATCCAGGTGACAGCCGCGAATGCTACGGCTTGCCATAACCGAGTTTTTCCTGAAGTCTTCTCAGCAGCGGAGCTGACAGGTCCGACGGCGTAGTTATTGGCTAGACCCTCTTGGTCAACGGTGCCACCAAAGACGCGAGGCACAGGAAAGCCCTCTGAGCGCTTGAGCCGCGCTGCAGCTTCAGCAGGGATGAGTTCGTTAGCAACGGAATACTGTTGAGCAGTAGCAGTAGCGGAAGTCATAAATCAAATCCTTTTGTGTAACGCTTTGTATCAATAATGTAACAAGTTGTAACGTTAATGTCAAGAGGTATTGTAATTCGTGGTTCTTGTGGTAAAGAGATGAGGCTCTGTATGTGAAGACCGCAATGGACCCCAGTGAATCATCGTCTCAGCCTGACAGTGAGCCGCTGCGCCAAATAGAACACACCTCAGAAGAACTTGCTGCCGAGAAAATTGCGGCTCGGAAGAAGCTGCTCTCTATGCCCGCCGAAGAAGCGCAAGCACTCGTCAATCAAACCCTGCACCCACATCTTTGGGAGCTAGACCCAGATCAAGAGCCTTGGGAAGAAAGCATCGAAACCCACGACGGCGAAATGGACGACTGATCAGCCCCAGCCTTAGAACTTCTATTCTTTGGGTTCAACAATGGTGAAATTACAGGTCGTGCGCTTTTGCTTCTTGCACTCTCTATAGAAGCCCTGATTCCATTGCCATAGATCCATAGCCCAAGGAACATCCGTAAATCGCTGCTGCACCGAATTCTGAATGACAATCCCAAAGATAATCCCCAGTAGTCCCATAGCGCCCCCCATCAGGCCACCCCACCAGAGCATTCCCTGAGCTGCCTGCTTTTCCCCCGTAATGATTCCCCTGCGTACAAAATTTGCGCTCTGGTCTTGAGCATCCATAATTAACTGCGTCTGGTCCTGCTGCAGCCGCTTCACCATCTCTGCATGGAGCTGATCCTTCTCCCGCTTGCTAACTGCCAGCACCGTATTAATCTCACCGAGCACCCATTGTCTTTGAGTCGTTGCACTTTCCTCAAACGCCACCCGTTCTGCCTGCAGCTTTTCCATGACCCCAGACTGCTGAACCTCCACCCCCTGTAAATAGGTGTTTAACTCTTCCTGTCTCTCCGTCCACCATTGCCGATGCCCCTCAAATTGAAGCTGAGCCTTCTGCATCAGATCGACAAACTTAGATTCAAACTCAGTCGGGAACTGCTCTAAGAGCACCTCCATCTGCCCCGTCGAGACGGTGTTTAGGGTACATCGGAACAGAAAACAACGCTAAGGCTGTAACTTTTTGAGGGTATAGGTTTCAGGCGCTAATTTTCGCATTTTTCGAGGCAGCGAAATTGACACATTCCTTTCTAGGTATAG
>NZ_PQWO01000051.1 GCF_003231495.1 Acaryochloris thomasi RCC1774 | reverse complement strand
ACAGGGTTGTTTTAAGTTAACAGCGAAAAAATAACATCAACCCGATTAGCAAGCTTTGTCATAGCGGCTTTGAGCGATTGGAAGCCATTCAATCTCAGCAGATTAATCACAATTGTTCTGAGCAACGACCAATTGAGTAGTGCTTGTTCATCTTCAAGTCGATAATCATCTTCGCCAAAGACAACATCCTTTGGCCAATGCAACCGGTTCTCTATTCCCCAATGCTCGCGGACTAGCGATTGCCACTGTTGAGGTGAGGTCAATACCGAACTGATGTAATAGGCCCTGTGGTGATAGTCCTTGCCTTTACGAGTGCCCCATCGCTCGACACAGAGTACAGACTCAATCGCCTCCCACTCTTCTAACGCTAAACCCACTGGACGATAGACCTTGATGCAACGATGTTCGTTTCGCCCTCTCTGGTGTTGGCGATGGGTGTGCTCAGCTATCGGCTTGAGGTATTGAGTATAGGTCTGTAGGTGCTGGTAAAGACGACCCTGATTACTTTTGACTGCCACTAAATAGTCATTGTCTGAATCAAGGATTTGTTGAAGCGTTTTTTTGTGCGTGTAAGGCATCCATCGTGAGTAGCAATCCCTCTACCTGCAGCGTTTCTAACAGAGTCTGAACCACCTTAATCTCGCTATTGTCCTGCTGAGTGAGTGCCTCAAGCTTGAGCGTGATGCCCGCTTCGACGGCATATAGACTAACCAATCCGACAAAGCGCTGCTTACCGTTCTCATCAGTAAGACGCTGACGAATACGTTTACCGTCAATGGAGGCAATATGATTATCTGGTGAGTGAGTCTGTTGCTGCGATAGCATCCATGCTTCGAATTGGTGAGAGAGGGCAAGGAAGTCAATGCCCATCATCACGCGCCGAAACGTTGAGTGGGAAGGGACTTTCAACTGCTTAAGCCCAAATAGTTCACACAAAGCATGTTGATGCTCTTCGGCAAATGTGTGTAGAGGACGATACCCCTGATATCCGGCTAGGATGCCCATGACTATCAATAGCAGCAGAATCCACAGCGGGTGAGATCTGCCATGGGATTTGCGGAAATCAGGGACTTGTTTCAGTTCTTCTATAAGGGTGCTCATGGGTCAATCCACTATCGTGATGTGGATTGATCCTAATTTTTCTACGGGAAATTTAAAACAGCCCTGTCCAGAAGACATAAGATCTTAGTAAAGAATCAAACAATAACGCCAACCGTAAAGTATTCTGAACTTCAAGTCATGCGTCAACTAAAAGCATTCACTTTTCACAGAAATAGGGGTTCTTTAATGAAAGACTACATCAAAGAGTGGAGAGCAATCATGGATCTATCAATAGAGGGAAGGCTCACACTCAAGAATATTTATCATGATATTGACAATAATCGTTTACCGGGTGAGGCATTATCTGATTTTTTTGAAGAGCTAGCAAAAAAGTGGGCATTCCTAAGATGCCAAGATAGGTTTGAAGAAATGAGCCCTTCTCAAAAAAATATCGAAGCATATAAAATTTTTAACGAAGTAATAAAGACAAAAGATTTAGATGAAAAATCTTTTTTTTGTCAATGCAGTTATGGCCCAAATAAAAGCAGTAATTTTAATGTCTCACGAGTTATGTCTTGGAAAAGTTTCATAAAATATCATATCAAAGAAGGGACTTTGATTTTTGACGATCAGGGTCCAAGCGATGAACAAATTGCAGACATATTAGTGCGTTGGGAGACGAAGTATAATGCGGAAAGCTATATGCAGACAAGGCGTCCGTTTGCTTGGATCACTAAATCAAGCTTTATTCAAGAAATCATGGAGGTGAGTTCAATTGAAAAAAACGATGATTTGGGATCCATAGTCAGAGATCGCCTAGGTCTTGTTGCCTACCAATCGGGAGAGAGTATTCTTGAAATACAATACCCAACTCAAGCAGTAAATATAGATGAGTTAAAAGCACCAACTTTTTTGGATAGCGATTGTACAAAGGACTCTGTTTATTGTTCAGTAATGACGGATGACGGCTGTGGTAGAACCATAAATCTTTCTACTTGTGAGCCTGATGCTCCTGAGGTTATACATCCAAAAATAAATTTTTCTAATAAATACTCATTACGAAATCTAGGGAGGATAAGACGAAGCAGCAATCACAATCAAGAAAAAATCACAGAAATAAATTTTCCAGAAGGAAGCAATATAAAGCTCGGCATTTTGCTAGATGAAGTCCTCGACAACCTGAGAAGAGATTAGTAAATTTACGTAGGATAAGCTTTTCTTAGAAATTATGCAAGATATACAAAAAAAGGAAGACACAATAACTGAAGCTGATCAGGCAAATCTAGAATGGATAAACTCGCATACAGAAGAGACTCTTTCTACAGCTCTCCTTATAGCCTTTTCTAATCCTGATGGTATCAAGTTTGATGATCTAGAACTTAGCCATAGAAGTTCAGCACTTTTACAGCTTCAAAATCTTTTCAAGAATCTCGAGCCTCGCAAGCAAGAGGAATTCAAGGCTGCAACAGTAACAGCTATATGTGAATGGTCCCCTTCAGCACATCGAGGCATAACTCTTCAACGGCTTTCTTATCTCGCAGCCTATCTTCGAGCATCAAAATCTATTGAGCAGTTCAGAGTGATTTTTTTACAGCAGAAGCTACATAGATTGAGCTTAGACGAAGAATATAGAACTACAGCCATCTTGCTTTCTACAATCGCCGGTTTTGCCCCTTTACCCAAAGTGAAGAAACTTTTTTTAGAGCTGAGCAGAAAAGAGCATTTTAAGAACTATGCTCCAATTATTTTTCTAGGTCTCTGCACGTGTGAACCAGAAGATTACTATATATACTTCCCTATTTTTGCCAATAGTATTGACGTATCCAAAGGCACAAATATTACAGATGAAATAGCTAACAATTACTCTATAACAATGTCAGAGTTTGTAAGAATTGTCTCTATCTCTACGATAGCTGATGTTTTTTTTAGAATGAATTCAGACTATTGGAAGCCATTCATTCAATTGCTCTGCTCAGGTTCCACTCCAGCAATACACTTAAGTTACCATAATCGCGAAATCGCTATTTCATCAACTAATCCACTCAATAATTGCGAAGCTGTCTTAGTAAAAGAGGACCAGGAGTCAATATACTATTTTCAGACAGTTTTTGAACTATTTGAACAGCTTAGAGAATCTAGAGGAGAAGGCCTAAACACTCTGGCCGAACGCACTCGAAAATTTATTCGTGAAGACTTAGTGGCATCGATTACCGATCCAGAGAAACTAGGCCTTTTTCATGAAATTGTATAGAAAAGCAGGTTTATTATGTTTTCTTATGATACTTCCTATGAAACTAACTTTGCTGGTGAGATAAAGATACCTGACAAAATAGGGATAAAGAAGTACACGAATCTTTGTCGAATACTAAAAAGGGAATTATCACAGGTAATTGAGGATCGGGAAGAAGAACACTTTGAATATGTTTATGCAGTTGATTTCTCTGAAATATATGCATATGTATTTAGGGAAAAAACTGCTAAAGAATTTTCAATATTTCAAGACATACCGGATAGCGTTGCTTTAGCTTTACAGTACAATGCATTACACTTCTTATTTCATCAATCAAAGAGATGCATTTTACTACAATCCTACGAAAAAGAATGGGATTTTTTGCTTTCCAATCTCTCAAAAGAAGAACTTTCCAAGATACTATCATCCGACTATGAAATAGCAAAAGAATTAAAATATCTTCAAGAAAACTCTACATTTCAAGACTTACTTAAAAGAACAGATAATAGTAAAGACTTAAATGATAGTGAGTTCAATAAAGCATGGGAGTTCTTGACCGAACACTCCTCAACATTACTAGGTGTTTTTTTGCAGCACTCACTTCCTCTACAGCGCTTAATGAACTTGACAAGTGATGAGTTATTTCAGGATGCTACATCATTTATCCAAAACTATGATTCAAGTTTTAATTTTTCCCACGAAGAGAAGGTTAGTGAGCCAGTATTGAGAAGATACAAAAAACTGATTACTTTGAGGCGGCATGAGTCAAGCTCCAACTCGTGCTATCTGGATGCGATAGCACTAGGAACCATTGACAAGATGAATCAGGTATTGAGTCAACGCCAAATAAAGATAGTTTTGGTTACTAGAAGCGAAGCAATGCACAGATTGAGTGAAAGTGAGCATCCTAAAAAGAAACCTTCTTTGTCATCTTTGAGACATCCGAGGATTTTCCTCGATTTTTATCGGCGCACCACAACCGACGAACTAAAAGAGCATCTTTATACCGTAACAAATTTTATTGAGTCTTCAAACAAAGCATCACGGAGAAAGGAAGAGGGAGAATTAGAGGTTCATGATTTTCTCAAAAAGAATTTTGAGAAGCTTCAAAATATCAGGAAATTTTGGATCAATGCTGCCACCATAGTAGATGTAAGTAAATCAGAGCAATATGATGCACATAGCAGATCTATTATTCCGACAGATCGTCCTAGCCAGTTGTCCGTTCATCGATTAATGAAGTTCATTAGAAATAATGAAGACCTAGGACATCGCTTGGAAGTAAGAGTTGATAACATAGCAGATGAGTGGAAAAAGGCTCATCATACATTGGGAGTATCTCTACAGGCTGTAACAGCCTCTTCTAAATCCAACCTCGATATACAAGTGGTTAGCTCAGATACGAAACATGAGCTGCATAGCAAAAAAGCTATATCACTCTATTCTTTGCACTTTTATTCAAATGAAGCGAAGAAATTCATTGAGGACTACTCCAAAGTTTTGTCCGTCCAGTGGTGGGAAATACTAGATTCATTCAATACTCAGAAGGATTTGAGTAGCGATGCAAAGTACGAAAGAATTCTTGCACTGTCATTTGTATTAAGTACTTTAGGTGAATGGAAGCTGGCGAAAAGATATTGCGAGCTGGCTCTAACATCTTCTCCTAAGAATATGACATTTGTATATCCATCTGAAGGGTTCTACTTTTTGTCTATCTGTGTTAGAAAAACAAATTACTCAGTTCTCGGCCTGAGAGAAAGCCTAAGGTTAATCGACAGAGCTATTGATCTAAGAAGAAAGCATATTGATTCAGATGAGTCTCGATATTATCTTGAAAGAGGTAATCAAACATTAATACTTAATTGTCTTCTTAGCGCTGATGATATAAACAGAGAACCTGACTTTAGATTTCCCTACGCGGAGAATGGCTTTTCTGATCTTTTGAAAGCTGAGAAACTTGCCTTTAATGACCCGGTCTTGATTTCGCAAATAGTAGTTTATCGATTGAACTACTATATTGAGTCAAAACAGTATACTTATCATATTCAGGAGATAGAAAGAGATATACGTAGATTAGTTGAGTGTCAAAAGCGAATTCACAACCACGTAAAAGACTGGCCAATTATTATTCTTGACACGGTTGTTTGGTCATATTGGATCATTAATAGCAATAATTCGAGTAAAGACTGGTTGCAAGATAAGGACTGGGTTTCTTACCTGAATTATCTTCGGTTATCGACTGCCACCCAATCTGATTTGACTGGCAGAGAAAAAGCAATGGTTGAAATGCATTTACAAAAAATCTTCAATATCTCTGCACTATAAACTATTTGCTGATAAGAACAATAATAGGGATGTGCACAACCTATCTGCTCAAATATATTATTTCTTATGGAATTTGATTTTGATAGTGTAGAATATGCGCATATTTCTTAAATCAAGGTCGGTCGAGTTGAGACTCAATCGACGCTAGTTCTCGTGCATACTGATAGGTCACTTCAAAGCTTTCAATACAATGACGACGTAATGAGGGATGGCGCTTAATCTCTTTACGAATATTTAGGGCTGATGTCTTAATGCTTACGTCCCAACTGGTGGTTCGCTTATCGGCTTGATACTCGCGCTTAAGCAGGCGCAGGAGCAAATTACTCAAATAGCTTTCAACCCGGTCTCGATGGCGCCCGCCCAAATCCTCAACTTCCTCGATTAGGCACTGCTTCCTTAAGGAGTGATTGCTAGAATGTAATTTCAGTATAAGTTTCAGGCTAATGCAGTGCATCTATTGTCATCACGAGAATGTGGTCAAGAACGGGACCAAGACTTTGAAAACAGCTCAGGTGGTTCAGTACTTCCTCTGTACAGATTGCGGTCGTCGCTTTAACGAGCGCAGTGGGACACCGATGGCGAGACTGAGAACCCCAGTCGAGACAATATCGATGGCCATCAATGCCCGCACCGAAGGGCTTGGTATTAGAGCCGCCGGGAGAGTGCTAGGGAAATCCCCCAGCAGTATCATCCGCTGGGAAGAGCGTTTATCGGCTCAATTATCAAGCTGGTCACCCCCTTCTTCAGAGGAGTCAGATATCACGATTGAAGGTGATGAAGTGTACACTCGCGTAGGTGAGAATTATCCCCCCCTGGCTCAGTGAAGGCTGGACGATTCATTTCATCGAACGTGACAGTCGCTATTGGTTAGAGGCCCGCGCCGGTCTCAAGAATGGGGCGTTATTTGAAGAGAGTGTCAAAGCCGCTTGGGATTGGGCTAAACCGAGTTTATCGATTCGTTGGTTTACCGATGGAGAACGTCGATACTCAAACGAGTTGTGGAAGCTAGCGAGTGTCTACCTGCCAGGGAGTGCAACGACACAGGCGTACCCTTTCCGAAAAGTGTGGCGAGCGGGATTAGAGGTGGCAATGAAAATCAAAGGCTCTCAGGGAAAACCTCGGGTAGAGTGGGTGAATCGAGAGCATCCTTACACGGCCATTAGCCCCAAGAGCGAGGTCCATGCAAATCACAATGAAGCACTCAACAGTTCCTTGAGACGACGGGCAAGTGGCTATCGCCGACGCCAGAATCACTATGCCAAAAAGGTTGAGGGACTACAGAGAGCATTGAACGTACAGAGATTGATCCACAATTGGTGCCGTCCTCACTGGGGCCACCGACACAAGCGCACCCCTGCGATGGTGTTGGGATTCATCCAGCGGCCAGTTGAAATTGCTGAGATATTGGTGGTCAGAAGTTTTAGATGCGTCACTTCTTAGCTGGACAGTGCCC
>NZ_PQWO01000050.1 GCF_003231495.1 Acaryochloris thomasi RCC1774 | reverse complement strand
CACGGCTGATGCACTCGCTGCAATGAAGACAGTCATGCTCAATCGGGCATGGGATCTCTATTGGGTTGATCGGCAAACTCTGCCTCTCGCTACTAATCCTTAACCCAGACCTTCTAGCCGCTAACTCGATGCCCGCCTCTTTGAGCAGCTTGACAACGCCCCTACCAACAAAACCTCTGGCTCCGACAACAGCTACGGTGTCTCCCTCTTGAGCGAAAGACTCGACTAAGCGATAGATGGTCTCTGAGGTAGCTGAGGTTGAGAAGTATGGGTTATCTGTCCGCATCCCGTCGAGGTCTTTCTCGAAGCCAATCAGATCGAAGCTGTCACGAAGATCCTTTGGGACAGGATTCTGGACGATGATACCAACTGTGTTGGGGTTGCTATTGAGCTGTGTAAGCAACCTATTAAATTCTTTTACGGAGGTCTCTTGAGGTAGCAGTAGGCTTTCAACGTTGCAATTAAGGTGCTGAAAGGTTTTTATCTTGCTTTCTGTTGAGTATCGAGCTGCTTCATATTGCGGCAGCATATCGATATGTTCGTTAATGCCAGGTGCAAAGCGAACAATTTTGATGTTCTTGTCTGCTAAGTTGCTGCGGTAAACCTCACACCGTTCTTTGACCGAAGGCAGAATCTCTCTACCACGTACCTCATCCATTAAAAATGGTAGTTCCGTATATGCCGGTGTCTACTTGTTCTCCCAAGCCTAACTCTAAGGCTGGGAATAGGGTGTTAGTTTGCTCTAAGTGGATGTAGATATCATTTTCGAGCTGAGTGGGATATCCTGAGTCCCATTCAAATTGGAATTTCCTGAAGAATTCAGGATCATACTGATTCTCGTATGTTGGTCGCTCTGAGAATCGGCCATAATGCTTCAACCAATTCACCTTTGCAACATCCGAGCCTAGATAACCTTGAAGCCCCACTGCGACGGCATTAACGACAGCCTCGAAATCACGGGTGATACTTGTATTGTCTTGATTGCTGGCAATCTCTGACAGGACAACAATGACCTGCTCCTCTCGCTCGTCCCTGTAAATCCTCAGCAAACAATGGCTAGAATCTCCTACCTTCCAGTGAAAGATCGTCTCTACCACAGGTGTTAGCTTGTCTGTCTTGACGACTTGATTAACCATTGGCTGATCTCCTAAATCCGGGTATCGATGCTTGAGCCTTGTCCTGATACTTGTGGATCGCTTGGGGCATCCAGTCTGCCCAGCCTTGCGCCATTCCATCATACCCGTGACGCCCCTCGTAGAGCTGCTGCAGCTCCTGCGCCCACTGACCATAGTTAGAGCGACCGATTTCACCTTCAGATGTCTGCACGTAATCCACCAGCACCTGAGGGTTCAGCCCTATCTCCCGGCCACCGGCCAAGCACTGAAGAAAGTACTCGTAGTCACAGAACACGCGATAGTCAGGATTCCAGTGGGGTGCCCCCTGGCGTCGGTGGGTGAACCCGTTGCTATCGAATAGCGATCGCTGAGCAATCAGGTCCGAGATTGTGTCATCTGCCTGGGGTGAGATGAAGGGCTTTCCTGTTTTGACCACCTGCCCCTCGTGGATCACGTCCCGCCGTCGCCACTGCTGCGGCAGACAGCCGAAGTGATCAGGGTATTGCTTGAACCAGTGCAGGATGTTGGCAATGAACTCGGGCCTCAGCTCGTTGTCATCATCGAGATAGCAGACGAGATCGCCCTGAGCCGTATTAATCCCTAAACTGCGGGCAATGCAAAGGCCAAAGCCCTCTTTAGGGTGATCGATTTCGATGTAGTGGGTGTGGAAGGGAAAGCTTGAGTTTTGCAGTAGGTCTCGGGTGGTGAGGTCTTTGCCGTCGTTGATGACGACCCACTCAAAATCGAGGCAGGTCTGATTGAGAAGGCTCGGGAGTGCGATCGCTCGGAGCAGATCAGGGCGGTGATGGGTGGCGGTGATGATGGATAGGTTGAACGGCAGTCCTCCTAAGCTTTCTTGTTATGTTCTGAGACTAACAGCTCTGCTAAGGATCTTGGGGCTGCGGCCTTCGGCTTAGCGATCGCTTGGGCTACAGGCTTCGTTCGAGGTGCCGCAGTCTCTCTGACGATTGGCTCGGGTGCGAGTGGGTTATTCTTGGCAAAATCTGCAGCTTGGGCTGCTGTAACCACTGGCCTTGAAACACCCTGGCGTTTCTCTGTAGGGGGCTGCTTTGCCTGAGTGATAAGTGTATGGGTTGGACTCTCTGGCCTTGCTTTTTGAGCAGGCGTCGGTTTTGCCTCTACCAGCTTATCGTTTGCTGCCTCTGACGAGATGGCACTTGATGAATCTGCTGTAATCTTCCGACGTAAAGCATTTGCTGTTAGGGCGATTGCCGCCTGCAGTGTGGCTAGGGCAAAACCCAGGAGTAAGGTGTTTGTGGCTAGATCGAGAATATGTAGCATGGTGTCTCCTTCACGCTGTAGAGATGCGCGGTGGTTTCAGTTTGGTTGCAAAGCTGTGTTTGTTATTCCGGTGTTTTCCGGGCCGGTGATGTTTTGAAAGACGCCATCACTGGAAGCGTTAGCCTATTTTCGCTTGGATGCTTTGGAGATACAAGGGGTAAGCGATCAGGGATTTTGGCAAAAGCAGAATGTGCTTATAAGAACTGCTGATTTAAATTTGAGCTGGCGTTTTTATCTGGATTGAGTGGATTCGGTATTAGGCTCGATGGGACGATATATGTCTTCTTTGGTAGGTAGGAGAAGGTAGGCTAGAGATAGGGTGATGATTGCTACTGTCAATGCTGCAGTTATTCTCTTTACCCCCTGATAAGGAGCTTCTTGTAAAAAATCAGCGATGCTCTCATCTGCTGCGGGGTCAATTATCTCGATGCTCTCATCCGGGATAAGGAAGCCTGCCTCAAATTCAGCGTAGATGCTGGTCTTGCGTGTAAGCGGTTTCACTTTTTTGATAACATCTGCTGGAATCGGCGTGGGCATAACGCTCCCTGGCGAAAACCCCCAGTATTGGCCGTCGATAAAGACCGGATTGCTCCATCCCAGTTTGTGCAGCTCAGCTCTTAATTCGTCTGTCATGGGACCATTATCAGCAACTCTTCTCCTCTTCTGAAGCCTCCCCTTGCCTCTCTTGTGCCCTCTCCCGCGCTGCCACGGCCCTAGCTTCAGTATTTCTCTGGTTCCACTGCTGTCGGGTCTCGTCGGGGTCTGTGGTCCGGGGTGGGGCGAATGTTCGGCGGCTGTAGTTGCCTCTGCCTTCTTTGGCTTTCATGTTGGCTCCATGCTAGTTTTTGACGTTGAGGGTTATCGGCCCCCCTGAAGGCTGTGGGCGATACTCAAACGGAGGCTTTTGCGCCCTGAGCCAAGCGTTCGCTCCCATGATGCCGATAGCAAGACCCAATGCCATACCGAGGGCTAAACCTATAAGATCACGTTGCAGTGATAAATAACTGACCACTTTGGCTCTCATGCTAATTCTCAGTAGTTGATTGTTTTTGATGCTTCTTGACTTTCCCTGCTAGAGTTTTGAGTTGAGAGCGCAGCTCTTCAATACTGTGACATAACCTTTGCTCCTCTCCTCTGAGGGCGCTTAGAACAGCAGTCCGCGACATCTCCTTTACAGCTTTCCAGAGCAATTCATTGGCCTGCTGCGGCTTGGCTTGAGCGGCATTTGCAAGCAAGCTAGAGATTAGCGATCTTTGAGTTTCTGGCAGCAGTTCCAGGTTGATATCAGCTTGCGTATGAGTAGCAGGGCTGTGCTTAATAGCCTGCATGGTATACCTCACACGGTCTGATCTTGACTGGGATATCTTTGAACTGCAGGTGAGCGGAGTAATATCTCCAGGCATCATCACAGGCTCGAAGCTCAGCTCCTGGCTGCACTAGGTTTTCGTTGAGGGCTTGAGCGTTGTTTGCAAGTTGTCCCAGTACGCTATCGAAAGGGACCGGAGCTTTTTTGACCTGATCGTTGATTCGGAATTGTGCCATTTGTCTTTCCTTGGGTCTTTCTAGTTATCTATTGCAGCTTCGACTTAGAGCTGTCTGTTTACGCTGCATCCTCCAGATAAAAGTTTGCTGCTGGTCCCTTGGCCGCGCCCTGGGAAACGCTAGCCCACGCCCTGAATAGCTCTTGGTCTCCGGCTGTCCACGGCAGCATCCGCCTGATGTCTGCCAGCGCTTCCCTGGCCTGCCAATGTTCCGTAAATCGTCCTTCGAGTACAGCCCAGTTGCAAAGCACAATGTCTCTGAGTTGTCTGGCTTGATGGGGCGTGAGCTGCCCTGAAATGGTAGGCAAGTCCTCGTCGAGGCAAAAGCCGATTAGGTCATCGCGGGTATAGCCCGTGACTTGCTTGAGCAATCGCCAGTCAACCCCCGTCGTCCTGGGGCTGCTGCTGCTGGCCGACCGCTGATACTGCCGCCAGCTTTCTGCGGTAGCGCGGTGGTAGGCATCAGGCTCTAGCAAGGATTCATTGATTGCGATCGCATCTTTCTTGAGCGGTGCGATCACCTGGACAAATGCTATCGAATGCCGCTGAACTCTGGTATCACTGAAACTCATGCCCTCACCCCCTGAGCTGCCCGAACGTTAGCGATCGCTTTTTCTGCAATGGCCCTCCAGTCATGGACGCTCTCCGTTTTCACGAAGATGCGCTGACCTGCTAGCCAAATCTTGCAGAAGAGTACAGATTCTTCTTTCCCTGGATCAGCTTCAATCGTGATTTGTTGCTTCAGTTGTTCGGGCGTCAGGCTTGCGATCGCAAGTAGAAATCCCTTTGAGAAATTGGAGTTGTAGCCGCTTTCGATGAGTATGGAGCGGTGAGCTTTGATCTTGATATGCAGCTTTCTGCACTCCTTGTTGCGTCGTTCTACCTCTGGGAATTCGATGGCCTTGATGTAGCAAACGATTGCTTCTCTGGCTTCTACTGGCTCCCCGTCTACCAAGGAAAACCAGCGCTTAGTACCGTTGCCCCTGTGGGCGTAAAGGGTTAGTAAGCTGGGGCTGTCACAGAATCCTAGTGCTTGCATGGCTTTAAGCCTCCATTGATTTGATTGCGACTGTTGCATGGCTTGCTGAACACTCCAGCAGATGAAAGACTCCAGGCGGACAGTAGTAAACTGCTGTATGCCAATCGATCCGGCCCGCGAAAAGCAAATCGTTGATGAGAGTTGCGATCGCAACTGCGATTGCATGTTGTGGGTTGGTCTGAAGTCGTGGGGGTAAGGTAGGAGTCTGCATATCATTGGTTCCTTTTGTAGGGTCGGAATAGATAGAAATTTCGGCGTTGAGTGGCAGCAATGCCTACGGTTGCGATTGCCGAAGGCAGGCCAAGGGCCATCGCAAGTGCCAAAGCTGCGATAATCACGAGCCGTCGTATTCCGAGGGCAGCATGAGCACTCCCTTGTCCACGAATAGCTCTAGTTCAGGCAGGGGAAAGGCTGTAGAGCGGACTTGACGGCCAAACTCTGGGGATTTGTTGAGCCTATCCTTGTAGCAAAACAGGATGGGAGTGCTGCCATTGTGAAACTTCCAGCATTGGAACGTCTGTAGTTCTTTGCTTTCCGTGATGCTGGAGCCTTTTTGATGAGTTGCGATCGCAAGAACTAACCACTCCATCTCAAGCTCTTCAACCATGTATAAAAGTCCATCGGTGTATAAAAGCCCAGTGAAATGTTTATGGCGAGTGGGGCTAGGCAAGAACTGCCTGAGCCGTTGCTCAAGTTCTTCTGGTTTCATGGGTAATCCTCAGTAGTGCCCTTGTAGTGCTGGGCGTGGGTATTGCTGGGGGGCACTATGGCCCCCGATGGCTTTAGTGTTCGGAGGGAAGCAATAGCGTTCCTTGCTCCAGGTAGAGCTTTATCTCAGGCAAAATGAAATCCGTCATCGGTATGAGCTGAGTGATCACAAGTTCACAAGTGCTGGGGCTGTCTTCGTAGCAGGCCAGAACTGCGCTTTTGTCCTCGTTGACTGTCAGCAACCAGAGCTGAAACTGTTGCAAATCAGGGTTGTATATAATCTGATAGCTCTTCTGGTGACTTGCGATCGCATCAATGAGCCAGTGACACTGGGCATCCTCGGCTAATATCTTGATGCCGTCTGTGTAAGTGATTCCCAGTGGATGCTGGTGCCATTGCTCGGTGCCGGTGCAATGCGCGAGGTTTTGCTGAAGCGCTTCTGCGGTAATCATGTATATTTCTCCTGTCCCTTGTAGCGATGGGTTTACTGCATAGATGTGGCTCATGGCCCGCCTATGCTTCGCCTTGGTTTTGTTGAGTGGCGCAATAGTGTTCGTCAATTGTCTGCATCTTGCTGAGGTATAGCCCGAGTGCTCTTTGCCATTGCGGAATGAGGTGCTGCTGTTCCCACTGTGTGGGTTGCTTGATGCCCTTCTCGAAGCTCAAAAGGTTATCGATAACCCGCTGACAGTCTTGAACAATGCCCTTTGCGCCATGAGCTATCCAGCGCTTGTCACCATTGGCAGAGAGCTTTTGCTCAAGTTCAGAGCCAGTATCGTCTTCACTTGTCAGAGCTAGAAGCTCTTCAATCGAGTGAGAGAGGGTGTTGATAAAATCCGTGGCTTTCATTGGTAAGTCTCCTGTTCCCTGTAGCGATGGGTTTACGGAAGTGATGCGGCGGGGGCACCGTGGCCCCCTGCTTGTTTTAGTAGCTCCGAAGGAATCGAACGAACTCTGGCGAATCGTTCATGTAATGCGGGTCTAGCTCCAAACAAGCATCGAAGTAGTTGGCGATAGCTTGCTCTGGTGAGCTGCCGGTACTGACTGCAAATATCTCAGGGTCGTCGTTTGAATCTGAGGCAGTCCAGGTGCATGGAATGGGAGCGGCTTTGACATCAATCACGTGTATTCTCCGGTAGTCCCCTTCTGTAGTGCTGGGGTTGTTCTGAAGTGTGGCGGCGGGGGCACCGTGGCCCCCTGATATTTAGAATTCGTCGTCAAGGGCTGCGATACGGTCGTCGGCTGCGGTCTTCCACTCAGAGCAGTAGAGTTCGATTAGGTTGGGGCTGACGCCGCCGATGGTGCAATTGGCTTCGACCCAGGCTTTGATGCGGCCAACGTAGCCGCCTTTGCGCTCACAGGCGAAGAGGTAATCTTCACGAACCATGCGACCGTGATCGCGGTCGAACTGCTCGACGCAGGCAGTGACGGAGAAGAGTTGCGACTGCTTGGCTGTTGCAGGGGCGAGGGAAATAGTCATAATTGGTAAAGCTCCTGATTAGTCTTGGGAGTGCATTGGCATCGCTTGTTTCTTAGCGGGATTGGGCGGTGCCTTTGCTGTATGTATACATAATAGCATCTGAAGCGATATATATATCGCTTAAATGGTTTTTGTAATATTCATTTACAGTTTTTGTTTATGCTAGGATTCTGGTGTTGAACCGAGATATATAACGTGCCGAATCCTGCGGGATATCCCCAAACCTTGAAAGTGCCAGATCGGGCTGATAATACTACTGGCAAATTGGCTAAAAAGCCTGTGTCTGTTTTGTTGTCTGAAAGGTTAGACACAGCAGTTAGAAAACTGCCAAATAGAACAGCTTGGCTCCGGCGAGTGATTTGTGAGGCTGCTGAGCGTGAGGGATTGATATGACTCAGGCAACGCCCGAAAGGCTCGATCGCATAGAGGCGATGTTAGAGAGGCTTGTAAATGTTCAGTCCAATCACCAGGAGACCTTGGATCGACTCGTTGAAGCACAGTTGGCAGGTGATGTTCTGAGAGGGCAGATTGCCCAGCAAACGATGCAACTCAAGAGGGCTGTGGATTATCTGATGAGTAAGGACGGCGAGAGCGGATAGTGGACCCACAAGAGTTCATCCACTCCGAAGGTCTTGAAGTCGTATTGTCAGCCGCTATAGAATATGCCGACACACAAGCCAGCCTCTATGGTTCTCTGGGCGATGCCGCCAACTATCGCTACTGGGTTAAGGTCTGGTGGTCGCTCACTTCAGCTTGCGATTGCCGAAGGCAGGCCAGGGGCCATCGCATCGCTGGCTTCTTGGGCGTAGGTGTTCATTCCAGGCTTTCTAGCAGTATCTGAAATTGCTTCTGTTCCTCTTCACTCAATAGAAATTCAGGGGCAACTTTCCAGTTTCCGTAGACAGCTCTCCTGTTATCAATGGTTACGGATTCGATGTAGTCGAATGTGCCTGGATCGTCTATGAACAGACTGATCTTGTAATTATCAACGGTAAAGTCAAATAGATCACCAGATATGCAGCTTTGGAAGGGAGTATCAAATACTAGCTGGGCGTTCTTCTCGCCAGATATCAATTTTCGCAGAACTTCTGCAACCTCTCTCGGTCCAATCTGACAATGATTATGCTGCAGATCGGCATCAGAGTACAGCGACGGATCAGGTGTTTAGGGTACATCGGAACAGAAAACAACGCTAAGGCTGCAGCGCTTTGACAGCATAGGTTTCAGGCGTTATTTTTCGCCTTTTTCAGAGCACCTAAATCGATGTATCTCTTTCTATGTATAG
>NZ_PQWO01000049.1 GCF_003231495.1 Acaryochloris thomasi RCC1774 | reverse complement strand
GCTTAAGTTCGGCGGAATCAATGCAGGCCAGCCTGATTGTCTTGGTTTCTCCACTAGGATTCCGAACTCGAATTGTATCGCCATCACCCACAGAAACAACTGTGCCTGAGGTTTGAGCGAGGGCCAGGGCAGGGGTTAGGAAGCTCATTAGAACAATGCTGGAAGCTCCCAAAAAATGAAATGCATTCCTATATTTGACTGGCTTTTTGAGTGTCATCATAGCGATCGCCTTGGGGAACAGAAGGGTAGAAGGTACAAATAAACAGGAGCTACTGGCTTGGAACAGGCAGTTGAAATGGTGAGGAAGCTTACGATCGCTTTATTCGGTGACATCAGCTTTCCTCTGCAGATGATCTTTCTTAGTCGATACAGTAGGCGGGGCTAGAATCAAAACGCTTCCATCAGAACCAAACTCGAAGGTGTAACCGTCGCAGACAAAGCGCCCTTCATCAAGCTCTTGAAGCTCCCAGCAGGCCAGTCCAGTTGCCGCACCTGGGCGTTCAGGAAGGCTCTCCGGCGTAATTGAGGTTCCCTTGAATCGATCCGATATATTTTCTGCGGGTTCAGCCACTACACCTGAAGGAGAAAGAAGGCTTGAGGCCACAGCAACGGCAGCTACGAGACCGGAAGTTCTGAGGGACATGACGATGCCAAAACAACGACTAAAAGCATATTCATGTTTTCCTAGCTGCGTTGTAACTGTATTTCTACGGATATCTCTAGAATTCAGTAGAAATACGGAGATTTCAACTGCTATTGAACGTTTGAGTCCGCTGGCGTTAATAAGCTAATTAGAAAATCGCACAAACAGGGCTAGATAGAATCATCCAGCCATCGACAACTCGGACAATCCCAATGAACTACGGGCGAATCTCCCAGGTCAAACCTATGCCCACACCTGGGACAGCACCCGGTCACGATTGGATGGCTATCGTCAGTCTGCAGTAATTCACTCGCGGCCAGCCGATACAGCTCCCCACCATCAAACGCCCAGCCTTCAGGTACCCAAAAGCCCTGCTCTGCCACCTCTGAGATCGCAACATAATCAGCACAGCGATCGCTTAGGGGACCGAAGGGGTGAATGGCGCAGACGAGGTGGCCGGAGGGGTCGTGGTACCGGCAGGAGAAGCAATGGGGGAGTTTGTGGAGGGAAGTCATATGGAACCAAGTTCAGACTTGCCCATTAAATGCTGATCTAACAAGGTATACCGCTGGTGTACTTTATCTTGACGGACTGCCAGTCCAATCGCCTTCTTGGGACCGACGACAATTGCCAGTTGCTTGGCCCGTGTTAATCCCGTGTAGAGCAGGTTCCGAGACAACATCAAATAGTGCTGCATATACAGCGGCATGATCACCACCGGATACTCACTGCCCTGTGATTTATGAATGGTCACCGCCCAGGCCAGAGCAATTTCATTGAGATCTGCTAGGTCATAAGTGACCGTCTTGGTCGAGAATTGCACAGTCACATCTACCTCTTCCAAATCTATGGTCTCAATCACTCCCAGATCACCATTGAAGACATCCCGGTTGTAGTCATTCACCTTCTGGATCACCCGGTCCCCCACTCGCAAGATATTCCCTCCGCGATTGAGTTCCGGTTTATCTAATTGGGGCGGGTTGATTAATTCCTGTAAGACTCGGTTGAGATTACGAGTCCCCACCTCCCCCCGAGTCATGGGTGAGAGCACTTGCACCTCTCGTGCAGGGTGATATCCAAGGGTGGGCATCAACTGCTGAATGAGGTCTTTGATGCATTGCACTCCATCTGCCGGTTCAGGACCTCCCAGCCAAAGACAATCGGATTGAGGACAATCCGAGACACTCTCAAAGTTCGGATACTGGCCTTGGTTAATCCGGTGAGCATTGGTGACAATTTTGCTTGACCGGGCCTGCCGGAACACTTCAGTGAGCCGAACGACGGGAATCAATTGGGACGCAATCAGATCGCGCAGCACGTTACCAGGGCCAACACTGGGAAGCTGATCAATATCACCCACCAAAAGCAGTTGGGCTTCATTGGCGACGGCTTTAAACAGAGAGTTGGCTAAGAACAAATCAAGCATTGAGGTTTCATCGACGATGATGGCATCAGCGGGAATCGGATCGCTCTGATCTCGCTGGAATTTCATGGTCTTGGGGTCAAATGCAAGGAGGCGATGCAGGGTACTGGCTTCCTCCTTGGTCACTTCACTTAAGCGCTGGGCGGCTCGTCCAGTGGGTGAGGCTAAGGCTAGGGTTTTACCCATTGCTTTCCATAGGGCTGCGATAGTACGAGTGGTGAAGGTTTTGCCCGTCCCTGGACCACCCGTGAAAATCACTACCCGATGAGCAGCAGCCGTCTCAACGGCTTGGCGCTGTTGGGGAGAAAGGGTAAACCCGGTCTGCTCAATAAACCGATCAATCCACCGATTCACGCGGGTCAGGTCCACTTCAACCGGCTGGTGAACCAAGACTTTGATACGGTCCGCTAGCTTGGTCTCTGCATGGTAGAAGACGGGGGAATAGTCTAAGGTCTCTGGAGGTTCTGTCACGGAGGGGAAGGGGATTAGTTCTAGGCTCTGCTCCATCTGATCAATGATGGTGGTCACCTGGGCTGCGTTGGGGATGTGATCCTCGATTTGAAGGCGCTTGACGACTCGGTTCACTAACTCGGTTTTAGGGAGATAGCAATGGCCTTCGTCTGAGGCTTCACTCAGGACATGCAGGGTACCTGCTCGATAGCGAAAGTCGGAGTCGGGGGCAATCCCTAAGTTTCGGGCAATCTGATCGGCTATGACAAAACCAATCCCGTAGACATCTTGGGCCAGTTGGTAAGGGTTATACTCAACGATGCGGATCGCTTGGTCGCCATAAACTTTATAGATTTTGACAGCGTAGGTGGTGGAGACGCCGTGGCCCTGGAGAAACAACATCACGTCTTTGATCGCTTTCTGAGTGCTCCAAGCCGTCTGGATCATCTGCACCCGCTTTTTAGCAATGCCGGGGACTTCAATCAGACGGTCAATGTGATGCTCAATGATCTCAAGAGTCTCTAGGCCAAAGTGGGCCACGATTCGTTTTGCAGTGACGGGGCCGACGCCTTTGATGAGGCCACTGCCCAGGTATTTCTCAATGCCGGTGAGGGTGGCAGGTTTGGTTTCTCGGTATTGTTTAACTTGAAACTGGTCGCCGTACTGGGGATGGTCTCGCCAGATACCGGAAAGCTGTAGGGTTTGTCCGGGCTGGATGTGGGCAAATTCCCCCACAATGGTCACCAAGTCATGGGCTTTAGGAACTTTGAGCCGAGCGACGGTATAGCCTGTTTCTTCAGAATGAAAGGTGAGCCGTTCGACAACACCTTCGAGGTCTTCTAAGGGCGGCTGGGGAGTTGGGGTATAGCGAGGTTGGCTCACCAAGTATTGTTAGATGACTGATGATTCAATTGTAGAGGGGCGTTCCTTCTGAAATAGTTAATGGAGAAAGCAGTGACCCAGCTCTGTCGATAGGAGGATTTGATGGGAGAGGCAAAACGACGGAAGAAGGCGTTAGGGGCGACCTATGGTAATGTTCCTCCGGTGCTAGTACCGGGCAGCCGTCAGTTTGACGAACACCTACTAAAATTCGATGAAGCTTGGGCACAACAGCTTGCTAAATGGAAAGAGAGTGCTGGCGAGAGTACTAATCTCGATCAGGAACAGCAACAGATATTCAATGAACAGATCAAGAGCTGGATGGAGGGATATCTCGAACCCTACCGCCCAAACGTTCAGCAACAACTGCTCGGGGGCGTCATGGATGCTTTCTATGCTGAACTCGACTCAATTAGACAGAACAACAATCCTGATGTGGAGTCTCAAGGGCTATTCGGCTGGCTCATGGAGATACTAACGCTATATCCAATATTCATGCCTTATTTGTCCTCTGCTCAGAAACAAAGGTATGAAGGGCCGCTTAGAGATTTCTATGACATGATAATCGCTGAAAAAGACAACATGGAAGGAGAGGAAGCTGAAGTCAATCAGATAATGATCGACCTGTTTGAGGAGTGTTTTGACAATGAGGAAGGGTGAATAAAAGAAGCAAGGGTTAAACGGATGGCTGTATCGATTCAACTTGCTCTCGATGTATGTGGACCAGGATTATCTCTTCGATCTTCTCTAGAGAACCAAACGGCTGCAACCTCAGCACACTATCGATATCAAACCGCTGCCCTAGCTCCACAGCAGCCTCACAGCAGTACTCTCTAGTCTCAAACAATTGCGATGACAAGGGCGATCGCAACGCCCATGAATACAACTGAAAGCCCTCGCAATCCTCCCGCCAGACAACAGCAAGACTACCGATACGCTGAGCGGGGAGTACTACCTAATACAGATTGCTCATTGCTGCTTCTGATACAAAAGATGAAGAGCCAATATTCAGCAGTTTGCTGGGTGTAGCATGAGACAGAAGCAAATCTAAAGAAAATATAAATTCATTCAGCTTAATACCGCTTTACTCGTCATTCCATATCGGGAGTGGATGATATGTCACCTTCCTTTCTAAAAACCTTCTGGTGCATTATTGAGGTCTCGCCCGCTGGAGATCTGTTGCAATTTGACGATCGCCATCTTGCGGAGTGGTTGTGCGCTCAAGTGGAGAAGCGACAGTTCCTGAACCATGATGATCGAGACATGCTCAGGCGGTATATTCAGTCTCATCTACTGCTCATCCGCGATGTAGCTGATAGTCACCATTCAACAGCAGAGCCTTTGATGGTTTGATACCTTTACGCTGGCAATCTCAATTCTTTCCTCAACGTCTGCGTTTAAATTGAAAAAATTAGCCTGAGTCTGACGCTTGGCAATCTTAAGTTATGTCTATAAGACTTGTCTCGCATGAGCTTCCACGATAAACCTTTGACCAGTGGTGATGGGGGAGATTGATGGAAAATGACAGCCTCGGGCAGTATCTTAAGGAAATCGGTCGCATTCCGCTCCTCTCTGCTGAGCAAGAAATTGAGCTGGCCCAACGAATTAAGACGGGGGATGCCAAGGCCAAACAGCAGATGATTCAGGCTAATCTTAGGCTGGTCGTGGCAATCGCTAAGAAGTATCAAAACCGGGGTGTGCCGCTGCTGGATCTGATTCAAGAGGGCAGTTTTGGATTAAGCACCGCTGCCGAGAAATATGATCTCGCCCAAGGGTGTAGGTTCAGTACCTACGCCTATTGGTGGATCCGACAGTCAATGACCCGTGCCGTTCAGTTACAGTCGAGGACCATCCGACTACCCAGCCAAATCTATGAACGATACAATCGACTCCAGAAAACGCAGCGGACTCTGATGAAGCAGACGGGACGAATGCCAACGAACTCTGAGCTAGCGGAGGCGATGGACCTTTCGATTGAACAATTCAGGAACATGCTGCAGCATCTGCAAACTCCAGCATCCCTGGATATGGAGGTGGGAGATAAAAGACGCGAGAAAAACCGACTGATGGACCTCATCAAGGGTGATGATAATCCTGCTGAAGTGCTAGAACTTGCTTCAACCAAGGAATCGATTAGAGCGATGCTCGGGATTCTCAGTGAACGGCAGCAGCACATTATCAGCCAGCGCTTTGGTCTTGACGATGGCGAAGCAAAGTCTTTTCAAGCCATTAGTGAGCAGCTAGAGATCACCCGTGAAAGAACACGGCAAATTTATCATCAAGCAATGAAACGGCTGACTCAAATGTACAACGCGGCTTAGGAAGGCAACGCTGGGGCCACTACCCAGAACCTCTCAATACTCATACAATGCATCCAATATCGATGAATGAGGTGTCCTAATGAACAAAGGTGATTTAGTTGATGCGATCGCAGATAAATCTGGCGTCACCAAGAAGCAAGCTGACGAAATATTGACGGCGACAGTTGATACCATCGTCGAGACTGTAGCCGGTGGAGACAAGATTACTCTGGTGGGCTTCGGAAGTTTCGAGCCAAGAGATCGCGCTGCTAGGGACGGGCGTAATCCTAAAACCGGAGAAGTAATGAAGATCAAGGCGACGACGGTACCAGGGTTCAGCGCAGGGAAATCTTTTAAGGAGAAAGTGAAGGGCTGATGGGATCTTCTACCCAGCAAGAGCTTAAAAACGACTGGGTAATCCTTCAAGAAAGGTTTGGAAACCTATCGGACCCAAGCTACATTAAAAAGCTAGCAACCTCTGGTCATACTGAACACGGCAAAGGGGCCATTCTCTTCCACATTGCAAAGGGGCAACCCGTTGCCTATTACAAGCCTTGGGAGTACTTCAAGGAAGCAATTGATAACAGCGATTTCAAAGATGGGCTAATCAGTGAAATTAATGACTACAACCCGAAGGATCAAGCTGTTGTGGTCGCTTCCTTTGATGATGTTTTCCTACAGAAGGACATCACCTATCTTTGGTTCGGCTTGGAGATTGCCAGTGAATAGAAAGTCATTGAGTGCAGCATCAATCCCATACCCAGCAGCGATTTGCTCAACACCTTACAAATGTCTTAACCTAGAAAACTGAAGTATTTTTCAATCAACATCCATGACGATTTACATCGGTAACCTCTCCTACGACGCCACCCAAGACAATATCAAAGAAGTCTTCGCTGAATACGGCACCGTCAAAAAAGCCCACGTCCCAACAGACCGTGAGACCGGACGGCCCAGAGGTTTTGCGTTCATAGACATGGGTTTAGATAGCGAAGAAGAAAAAGCGATCGCTGAACTCGATGGAGCTGAATGGATGGGCCGAACGCTCAAGGTCAACAAGGCTAGACCTAGGGGAAATTAGGGATTTTTCTAAGCTGGAGTGCCAGCTAGATTTACAATCAATTTCTACTCAATTCAATCAAGGGCATTCAGCATTGATGGCGAAGAAAACAGCAGCAAAGAAGCAAGACATTCAGCCCTTAGTTGGGAAAGAACTACTCAAAAAGCTCACAACCTTATCCCACCTCTCTAAGCGAGAAAAAGCAAAGGAATGTGGCTATGAGATAGGTGGTCGAGTGAACCAAAGTGGTTTCATGAATGCCATCCTGGAAGCCAAGGGCATTTCTCTAGACGGTGATGCCAATGGCGATAGTAGAGGTCGAGAGGCAACCTATCGGGTGAAAGTCCACAAGAATGGGCAGCTAATGATCGGGTCTTCCTATACAGAGAAGATGGGTCTACAAACTGGCGATGAGTTTGAAATCAAGCTCGGTTACAAGCATATACATCTTGTTCAGATAACTGAAGACGATTAGGAGCACTTGCGATCGACCTCTAGCCCCCTAACAACATGATCAGCTCTCGTACCATTGGTATCAGTGGGGGTAGTGGGTCGGGCAAGACCACACTGGCAAAAGCTCTAGTAGAAAGGCTAAAAGGTCGGGCGCTACTTCTCAGTCATGATCGATATTATTTCCACATGCCTTGCGGGAATTACGATACCCCAGATGCGCTCGATACAGCGCTAATGCTCTCGCATTTGGACAGCCTCCAATCTGGCCATGCTGCTGAACTGCCGATCTACGACGAGGTGCATAGCCGGAGGAAGACTGAGACGGAATGGGTACAACCCTATGAAATTATCGTTGTTGAAGGCATCTTCGTTTTTTCAGTTTCTGAAATCAGAAGACAACTCGATTTCAGTATTTATGTTGAGACCCCTGAGAAGGAGCGCCTGCAGCGGAGAGTCATCAGGGACTCGCAAGAAAAACTGAGAGCGAAGTCTAGCATCATTAAGGAGTGGCATAGCAATGTAATGCCGACCCATCAATCTCAGGTTGAGAAAGGGGCTGAAATCGCGGACCTAATAGTCTCGGGGCAAGGTCAGACAAGAGAAGCTGTGACTCAGATCCTATCTCAATTTGACTGGAGCCATGATTGAGGGGAATCGCATACCATCGCACGTCTGTCGCCAGCATCCTGCAGCTCCGCCACCGGATACTGCGGAAAGGGCACCCGATCACTGAGGTAATGTTCCCCGAAGACAGCGACGAAGCCAGTCGCCACTATGGAGCCTTCGACGACACAGGCCAAAACCTTTGCTGTCTATCGCTACTCCCTTCAGTCTGGCAAGAGCAACCCGCCTGGAGACTGCGGGCGATGGCGACTGATAAACACTGGCGAAACCAAGGTATAGGCTCTGGCTTGCTTCGGTTTGCGATCGCATCGCTAGAGAACGACAGCCAACTTCAGACGATCTGGTGCTATTCGAGGGTTAGTGCCAGGGGATTCTATGAAAGACTGGGATGGCAGGCGGTGTCTAATGTCTTCGACTATGGCAATGCTGGGCCGTCGATCACGATGATTTGGGGTTGCGATATCACCGCTAACGCACCTAACTAACAACTTGCTTGGCGACGGCACGAGCGATCGCTTGCAGACGCTCTTATGGCTGATAGCTAACTACTGCGCTGCGTGATCGCTTCGGGGCAGGCGAGGGCACACTGAAGATATTCGCCACAGTATTTCGCTTACGACTCTCCCCCGAGCGTAAGACTCAGAACAGCCCCTAGCAATTAGCTAGGGGCTGTTTGTGTTTTATGCTTTACGATCGGAACTCAACAATTCAAGCCCCAGAAATGCATACAAGAGTGATGCTGAGCTGGGGCTAGTTTTCCTCTCTGGGCTGATGTAAGTAGGCGCAAATGACAGAAGAAAACGCACGGACGCTTCGCCAGCGGGCAATTGGGTGGGGCTGCTCACAACACAAGCAAGCTCTAGTCAACCGCCGACAACGCCCCTCCCAACACCCCAAAAAGATAGCGACAGGTCTGCCCGTCAAGAGCTTTCGCGGCATATCCTCGCGCCGCTCCGGTATTCCACGACTCTGGACTCGATCACAGATGCTGCATTCTGGGAGATGCGATCGCAACCTGGAGGGAGGAAGCATTATGATAAATGCAAGAATCTGGAGAAAAAGCAATGGCAGCCAGTGACGCCCAGAAACGGGCCACTAAAAAGTATGTAGCAACCGAACAAGGTAAAGAAGCTCGTAAGAAAGCATCTGAGAACTACTTTTCTTCAGAACAGGGTCAACAGAAACTCAAGGAAGCCCAACAAAAGTTTGAATCCTCTGAGGCACGAAAAGAATATAAACGTCAGTGGATGAAAGACTATTACAAAAGGAAAAAGGCTGAGAAGCAGAGATAAACTTGCGATCAGCTCAATTTATGTAAACCCGGTCAATGATCGGGTTTTTTAATGGAAATTCCTTGGACAGTGCTTGATATATTTACTTAAATTCTGTACTATAGATATATAGACAACAGACAAGTTAAAGCCAGCCGGACAAGCAGCGGCCAAGGGAAGAAACCCTAGATGAGCGTTAAGTTCACCCCTGGGAACCGTGAAGCCAACGAGCGTAGCGGCGATGGATAAATAAAACTTGTCTAGCTATGACTCAAATCTTTTGACTGGCGGAAGGGAATCAATTGGAACCTGGCTCCCCTCCGCTGGTGAATACACACCTAAAAGGGATTAAATCATGAAAGAAGGTTTAACGATTGTTGAAATGGCACAGCAACTCCAAGATCAGGCTTCTAAAAAGCGTGACTTTGTTGCTGATACCCGACAACTGGAGATGAACGCCGATGGCTCGATTACTATCGAAGCCGAAACCGTCGAGCGCTTTGCTACCTCTGAACACACCCACGCACAGATTGCTCAACGCCTCAATATTCCGACGACTTACTACAAGCGGATGAGAAAGGACGCGCCGGACTTGCTCTCTCAAAACGTCAACCACTGGTTTTTAGAGCGACCTGAACCCCGAATGCTTCGCACCCTCGACGGCACCGCGAGAGCTTTCCTGAGCAACCGATACCGCCGAGTCGATAATACAGCCATTGTACAGACAGTATTGCCAGTCATCAGTGACTTCGGAGATGACCTGAAAATTTGCAGTATCGGACTTACTGATAGCCGACTCTATATAAAAGTCATCAACGAGCGTATGCAGCTTGATGTAAAAGTCAACGACGCAGTTCAGGCAGGAGTTATCATCAGCAACTCTGAAATCGGGCTAGGCTCTATCCGTATTGAGCCTTTGGTCTATCGCCTTGTGTGTCGAAACGGCATGGTCATTCCTGACCGTGGAATGAAAAAGTATCACGTTGGCCGTGCCCTCGACAATGATGATGATGCTTACGAAATTTTCACCGATGAAACCAAACAGGCTGAAGATGCGGCACTTCTTCTGAAAGTTCGAGACATGGTGAAGGCTGCGACTTCTGAAGCGTTATTCACTCAGATTGTGAATCAGATGAGGGATGCCACCGAGCGCAAAATTGAGGGCAATCCTGTCAAAGCAGTTGAGGTGTTAGCCGATAGCTTCACTCTCAATCAGTCCGAGCAGTCTGATATCCTTACCCACCTTATTCAAGGCGGCGACCTGAGCCAGTACGGACTTCTTAACGCTGTCACGCGATCTTCGCAAGATGTCGAGGACTATGATCGCGCTACCGAACTCGAAGCGATGGGTTCGCAAGTAATAACACTGCCAGCAGCCCAGTGGAAGCAGTTGGCAACTGCTAAGTAAGCAAAGGACGAAGGGGCAGCAATGCCCCCAAGTATTCAAACCAAAGGATTTTCGATGATTCGCAATATTTTCTACTTTGGACTAGGTGCCGTGGCCGCATCCTTTGTGACCCATGCAGGCGTCCCCCTCTGGACGCATTTCTCAAGGCTCATCAACTGGGATATCGCAGCAGAGGCGGCGAGTGACATCGTTGAAACTCTTACTGAGGGGTCAGACAGCAGTGAACAGGGCCAGCGCCCGAACGACAACGGTAATGAGTTCGTTGAGCAAATCTGACTGGAGCAATACCCATGACCACCAACAGCAAGACCCGCCGACCTCTCAGAGGCGACGGCGAGTACCGAAAGCACCGCGACAAGCGCCAGTCTCGCGATTACTGGAAGCGAGAGCGGACAGCGGTTAAGCGAGAGATACAGAAAACACGGGAGGAGTCGTGATGCACTACAACCCTATCAATAGATTTGCGTTTGTAAATCTAGGGCAAGTCCCTAGCGATGATCG
>NZ_PQWO01000048.1 GCF_003231495.1 Acaryochloris thomasi RCC1774 | reverse complement strand
ATCAGATGTCCTACCAGTAAGGAACGGAATAACCTTCTTCCCTACCCTATCAGGCATTAGCGATTTTATTTGCTTAACCCAGACCTTCTAGCCGCTAACCTATTCCGATGGGGTATTGATCGCCCTGCCTCTACTGCAGGGCGTTGGTCTTCGGAGCTGCTGTGTACGCCGCCACTTGATCTTTTGATTGGCGATGAACGTCTGGTCTATTCGTGGATGCTTCGTGAGATGTGCCTCGGGAATCTTAAGCAGTCTCCCGATAATCCTGGTAGTTGGCTCTACAGGCTGCCATTTGAGCTGCAGCGAGAATCCGGCGCACAGGAATACCGATGGGAATATGAGCGACAGACACTTTCTCAAAGGTAAGCGGATTGATGGCAGCATGGCCCCTTATCCAGCGCTAGCCAGTTGCTCAAAATTAATCATCTGAATGTCTTCATGGCAGTCGTTCTGCAGTGCTAACCACAGGTCATGGTCCTGCTGCATTCCGAGCCAAGCTCCCGCCGTCATGCCAATGCCTTTCTCTAGCCGAATTGCCATGTCTGGAGTAACTGCAGACTGCTGGCTGACTAGCCGTGCCACCGTGGAGTGGGAGACACCCAGCACCTTTGCAATATCACGAACACTGAGGCCATAGGGTTCCATATAGATTTCTTGAAGCGACTCCCCTGGATGGGGTGGACTATGCATCAGCATTAGTGATAATCCTCGTTGTCCAACAATTAAGAACTGCTTAAGCACAAGCAACCGCTTGAACTGTGAGTTCAACACTCAGCTCTTGTCGGAGCGCATTGAAAATCGCTGTTAGGTTCTCCATTGTCGGGTTGCCTCGCTCTGAGAGCATCCGGTGCAAGCTTTTGCTGGGCTTATTAATCTTGGTTGCTAACTCCTCGAATCCAACGGTCGCATTCACAAGATCTCTGAGCATGAGTCTGGCTGTGTCAGGCTCCCCATTGATGAACAATGAGATGGCCTCATTGAGTAAACCCACAGCGAATTCAGGGTCTCGATTAATTCTTTCTTTGACCGTCAGTTTTACATCTCTAGTTAGAGTCATTGCATTACCTCTTCTTTCGCTTTTTGGCTTTCGGTTGTTGAGTCTCAGGTTCTGGCTTTCGTTCCTTTTTCCGAGTTTTATATTCATCGAGCAAGACCTTCGCTCTCTTAATATCGGCAGCTTGAGTTTTTTTGGTCCCCCCTCCGAACAGGATGATGAGTTGCTTGCCATCTTGAGCAAGGTAGATACGAACCCCTGGTCCCCAGTTAATCCGATACTCGCCAATCCCATCAAACCACTTGATGTTCGAGAGATTGCCTAGCTCTAACCTCGCTTGCGCCGCCGTCACCTTGATTGCCATCGGAGCATCAATCTTGCTGAGCCACTTTCGGTAGGGGCTAGACCCATCTGGTCGAACGTATTCGCGGAGTTCAATCATAGTCCTATGGTGACATTAAAGTTACTGTCTGTGAAGTTGTTTTGCTTGTTGGCAACGTTGCCAAGTTATGGCCTCAACCCATTCGTTTAGTGTTCGCAGATTGGTTATTGCTGGCGATTCAGATTGATCGTCCGGTTGTGCGCTGAATTTGTATGACAGCAATAGGGGGAGGTGACCTTGTCTCGAAAAAGTGGACACTCCAATCAAGTCAATGATCTAGGAGACTGTTCACATGACACAAAAGAAACGCAGACTATTCACCGCCGAGCAAAAAGCCGAGGTACTCCTTATTGTTGAGCAGGCTGACAAACCTATCAACCAAATTGCCAAGGAACTCGGAATCGGTGTGAGCACTATTCATACCTGGATGAGACAAGCAAGGATAGATCGCCAGGGAGATCCGAAAGGACCTCTCACCTCTTCTGAGCGTCAAGAGCTGGTGTCCTTGCGCCGTGATCTCAAACGTGTTGAGATGGAGCGAGATTTTTTAAAAAAGGCCGCGACCTTCTTTGCCAGAGAGACTGGGGACCCTATGAGCTAATGGATGCAGAGAAGGTCAACTATCCCATTACCTTGATGTGTAAGGTGCTCCACCTTTCTCGGAGTGCTTACTACGCCTGGGTCCATCGCAAAACGTCCCCTAGACAGCAGGAGAACGAAATCTTGTCTGAGCAGATTCAACAAATTCATCAAGACTCTCGTCACACCTATGGTTCACCGAGAATCCATGCTGCATTGATTGCCAAAGGTTTTCGAGTGGGTCGTCAACGGGTGAGGCGATTAATGGCAAAGCTCGGTATCAGTGCTCGTCGTAAGCGCCAGTTCAAGGTTACAACAACGGACTCTGACCATGCCTACTCAGTCGCCGAGAATGTTCTCAATCGGGACTTCACGACCACTGAACCTGACCGTGCTTGGGTTGCTGATCTGACTTACATCGCAACAGCAGAAGGCTGGTTATACTTGGCCGTCATTATTGATCTGTTCTCGAGAAGAGTTGTGGGCTGGTCTATGGCTGAGCACATGCGGACAGCGTTGGTTTCTACGGCCTTAGAAGCTGCATTAGGGCACCGTATACCAGCCTCCAATGGACTCGTCTTTCATTCCGACCGTGGCTCTCAATATGCCAGTACTGATTATCGGGCTGAACTGGAGCGTTCGGATATCACTTGCAGCATGAGTCGTCGGGCCAATTGTTGGGATAACGCGGTTGCTGAAAGCTTCTTTGGTACACTCAAAACTGAACTCATTCACCCCATGATTTTCGACACCAGAGCGAAGGCCAAAACGGTCATTGCTGAGTGGATTGAAGTGTTTTATAACCGACAGCGAATTCATTCGACTATTGGGTATTTTACACCTGTCCAATTTGAAGAGCTTTATTGGGGCAAGCTAGAGCAACCCATTCCGCTCTAAGTTTGTTGTCCACTTTTTCGAGACAAGGTCAGTCGTGAAGTGTGGGTGATGGGTGCCAAACGCTATGGGAATCCAGACACTGATCTGCCCCAGGACTTTGAAGTTCAACGAGAGCAGTACTACTTAGAACTTAATCAACCGCTAGATGCTGAAACCTTTGTCAATAAGCTAAAACAGGAGATGACGGAAGCGCTAGCTTTCCTGAATACAAGCATTCCCAATGATCCACTAGTCAACATTCTGCCCCGAGATAATGGTTGGATTAGCGTCACTCCCTTTCAGGCTCAAGACGAACCCCGTAACATCCACAAGCTCAAGCAGGAAGTGGCGAAACGCTGGCCGATGACCAGCTTGTTGGACATCCTCAAGGAAACGGACTTGCGAGTCAATTTCACTGATCAGTTTCATACTGCAGCTTCGCGCCAGCAGCTCAACGGTCCCACGCTTCAAAGGCGGCTATTGCTTTCTCTGTTTGGCCTAGGGACCAACATGGGTCTCAAGCGAGTCTGTGCTGGGATTACCGATGAAACCTACCCCAATTTGCTCTACGTTAAACGGCAATTCTTGCATCGGGAGCATCTTCGCAATGCCATTGCTGAAGTGGTCAATGCCACGCTCAAGGTTCGGATGGAAAATCTCTGGGGAGAGGCAACAACGGCCTGTGCCTCTGACTCTAAAAAGTTTGGCGCTTGGGACCAGAATCTAATGACGGAATGGCACAGCCGTTATGGGGGCAGGGGGGTAATGATCTACTGGCATGTTGAGAAGAAATCGTTATGTGTCTACTCGCAACTGAAAACCTGCTCCTCTTCTGAGGTCTCATCAATGCTCACGGGGCTGTTGCGACACAATACGGATCTAAAGCTGGAGAAGAACTACGTTGATACCCACGGCCAGAGTGAGCTTGGCTTTGCCTTTTGCCATCTTCTAGGGTTTCAGTTAATGCCAAGGTTCAAACGTATTGGTGCTCAAAAGCTCTCGTTGCCGGAGGCAGGGACGAAAGGAGACTATTCTAATCTCAAGTTGATCTTATCGAAGGCGATTGACTGGGAGCAGGTGACGCAGCAGTATGACCAAGCCATCAAGTACGCGACGGCATTGCGCTTAGGAACGGCTGAAGCTGAAGATATTTTCAGACGCTTTGGCAAAACAGAGATTCAGCATCCGACACATAAGGCTTTGTTGGAGATAGGCAAAGCGGTCAAAACCATTTTCCTGTGTCGGTATCTATCGTCTGAAGCACTCAGGATTGAAATCAATGAGGGTCTCAATGTGGTGGAACGATGGAATGGGGCCAATGACTTTATTTACTTTGGTCGTGGGGGAGAGTTTGCGACGAACAAGCGGGAGAATCAAGAACTTTCTGCACTGGCCTTGCACCTGCTGCAGGTCAGCATGATTTATATCAATACGCTCATGATTCAGAATGTGTTGAAGGAACCACAATGGATGAAGAGAATGCAGATAGAGGACTTGAGGGCGTTGTCACCCCTGATCTGGAATCATGTGACGCCCTATGGATGGTTCAATCTTGATCTCACAAAGCGCATTGCTCTCGATATGGCTTGAGGCTAATCCTGATGCACTGCACTGTACTAGATTTGTACTAAATTGCCCCATATCGCAGCTTCGGTCGTTTTAGGCCCATAAGCTGCATGAGCAAACTCTCCGATTGAGAATCCGGCCTGCTCTGCTTGATTCATGAAGGCAATATTGTTAATCCACGTTGCAGGGAGTGCAATCACTGCAACCAAGCCATAAATAGTGCAGATAAATTTATCCTGATTGTTCATGGCTATTTCATCCAGTGTGTTTTTTCCCTTTGGTCATTGTAGTAAACCTGTTTCGTCTACAAGCCTGAGTGAAGAGCAATGTTGTACCCGTCGTATTTCTCTACGTTGCGATCTCACCCTTCCTGAATGCAGCACCTGTGATCGAATCAAGAGACGCGGAATACCGTAGCAGCGCAGAGGATATGCCGCGAAAGCTCTTGATGGGCTGGAGAGTCGCTACCGTATTCGGCTGTTGGACGGGAGAGGGGCTGCGGTTGATTGGGGTTTGCTTTTGTTGAGAGTAGCCGCACCCAATTGCACGGTGGCGAAGCGAATCATGATGTTGGAAGATACCTTATTTCCCTGAAATAAGGTATCTTGCTGTTCCTTTAGTACCAGTTTATTCTGGTGTTCTATTGCAGGGCCGCTGCTGTTCAGAAAGTTATGTTTAGTTATTTGTTCGTATTGGGTCGAACCAAACCTGATAAATTGATTTGGCCCGACCCATCAATCTCTAGTCGGCAATTAGTGCCTATAAAAACGCATAAACGCATAAATATAGCGTATAACTATTCCAGCATATTTCCAAGGTTTATAATCTCCTCCCATTTTGTAGACTTAGTTGGAGGAGGGGTTATATTAACTATAATAATTTGAGGTGAATTATCATTGCTTGGCGGCAATGAAGTCAACTCAGCCGAAATTTGACGAATAATAAGTTGTTTTCGTATATTTTCAGCTATCTTTAAGCATTTTTCGTCAACAAGGTCTCGAAAGGTCTCTTTTAACAGTTTATTTGTTCGACTATCTTTAAAGCCTTCTGTGAATGATTCCATGATGGTTTTCTTAAAAACATACAACCCGACTCCAGCAACTAGACCTACAAGTGCTAGTGATCCTGGACGTGCTTCCTCTAGTAAAAAACGTTTGTGACGGTAATGACGTAAGCGTTCAAGGCATGCATCTCTTATTACTGGGTTGATATCCAGTACATTTGAGGCTCGAATTACATCTTCGCGATCTGAGCCGTAGGTGGCTGTTTCGATCACATCTAACAGCCTTATTACTTCTTTAGAGTAAGTAAGTCCATCCTTGCCTTCAAAGTGAAGCTGGATTTGTATGTCAAATCTTGTCGTCATAAAGCTGTAAGCGAGTAAATCTTGATTTTTAGAAGGTTTGTAGTCAGAATCTAGTTCTGACTTAATTAAATCTCATTTAGTAGGGTTATTATCCTTTATGGGCAGCTATTCTCTCATATCTGAAAAGAAATTGATCCCTCTGACACCGCCCGCGACCCCAAGCGCTCGTAGAAGCTCCTTGCGCTAACTCTTGCATGGCACCAGATGGACTTGAGCTGATCGTCTTGATCTAGGTTTGCGATCTTATGCTCTGCCCCTGGCTAAAGATGCTGCTTTGATCGCTCAAGACTATGGAAGAGTTTTTCTTGAAAGCTAGACAATCTAAAGTCTTCTACTGTCTCCCGCAATCCAATAGCACAACGGATTCTTAAAAGGAGTAACTTGTTGATTAAAATATTTTCAAAAGGGATTTCTGATAAATGGTCACCCCAGTTCCTTATATCATGGGCCAATAGCATCTTGTCAATGTTATCTGATATTTTCCGGGCTGATTTATGATTGATATCCTTAGGGTCAATTGCTACACCAAGAATGGTATTTGATGCTTCTCTGACAGCTAATTCTATTCTATTAGTGACTTTTTTGGTGGAAGAGTAAGACCAAGAAATAAGATAAGCAGGTAATACTAGTAGAATCAAAAAAGATATAAACCCATATATGGTGTTGACGATAAGCCAAGTAACATCGTCATACGCCACGGTACACATTATCATCAACGGGTAAGACCAAATGCAGGCGGCTCTAAAGTAAGCATGGAGTAGTGATTTTACGTGAATCTTCTTTAACCTAATTGCGTTCAGTTCTGCGCCACTAAAGCCAGCTAAAGCTGCAATCCATATATCACTATTATTGTTGTCGATAGGTTTGCCGATATAAGCCGATTGTAATGGGATGATAGGGGTATGAAAAAGTGAGAGGAATAGCGTTTTGATCGGTGTATCATCAACATGATTTACTCCACCTAAATACTGGATGCCAACACCACTCATGATTCTCTCTCTGTATCTTTTTAACTGTTAATATGATTCCCTCTCGGATACCGCTGAGTGCCATGCCAGGGAAAATATTACCCTTCTAAAGTTCAGCAGTAGCCATCGCCCTGAGTCTCCAGGCGGATTGCTCTTGTCAGACTGAAGGAAGGAGCGAAAGACAGCAAATGTTATGAGGGCTAAAGATATTTTTCCCACTCGCTAGACTCGGAAATATTTCTAATTACCTGTAGCCTCTGATTCAAAAAATTACGCATGTATTCAGTCAAAAAAAGTTGATTAAATATTGTTCCTATGAGACCGAATGGACTGATAAATATAAATCGGTCTTCGACAACAGTATTTTTTCCTCTTGTATAAAAGTTGTGATCGTGAGTAAAAGCTTCGAATGCTCCACACACCATTTTGTCTTGAAAGAAGAAAGGAGGTTCAAACTGTGTAATGCAGCTTGTTAGTTGCTGCCGCACCCCAAGGTGTGTGGCTTCCCAGGTCACCACATCGTCAAGTCCCAATAAGCCAGTTGTGACTCCTGCTACAGCTTTTTCGTGCGTCTGAGCGGTAGAAATTACATGAACTTCAACATTTCTGCAGAGGTCAAATACACGCTCAGTTGGGGCTTGAATTACCGCTTGAACCTGAATGGTCGGCACGTCTTCCTCCCTTACCGTTAATTTGTGAAGAGGTCCTTTCCTTGGCTCACTATTGTTTGCTTTTGCTAGGCTTCATCAAACCACGATTCTGTGATCGCGTGCCTTGGCCTCAGTACTCGATAGCGGAGCTGGCGGATGCTGACGAGGGTTGTGCGGTGGAATGCGATGGGAGTGAAATTATGTCTCCTAATCGTCTTCAGTGATCTGATTGAGATGAATGTGCTTATACCCGAGCTTGATTTCAAACTCATCGCCAACTTGTAGCCCCATCTTCTCAGTATAGGAAGCCCCGATCACAATATTCCCATTCTTGTGGACTTTGACTCGATAGGTGGCCTCTCGCCCTCTACCATCGCCATTGGATTCACCGTCAAGAGAGATGCCCTTGGCTTCCAAGATGGCATTCATGAAACCACTTTGGTTGACTCGTTCACCGACGACGTACCCGCACTCCTTCGCTTTTTCCCGCTTAGAGAGGTGGGATAAGTCCTTGAGCTTTTTGAGTAGTTCTTTCCCAACTAAGGGCTGAATGTCTTGCTTCTTTGCTGCAGTTTTCTTCGCCATCAATGCTGAATGCCCTTGATTGAATTGAGTAAAAATTGATTGTAGGTCTAGCTGGGACTACAGCTTAGCAAAATCTCTAATTCTCTCTGGGTCTGGCCTTATTGACCTTGAGCGTTCGGCCCATCCACTCTGCTCCATCAAGCTCAGCGATCGCTTTTTCTTCTTCAGCATCAGAACCCATGTCTATGAAAGCAAAGCCTCTGGGTCGTCCGGTCTCGCGGTCGGTGGAGAGGTGGGCCTTTTTTACGGTGCCGTATTCACTGAATACTTCTTGGATGTCGTTCTGTGTGGCGTCGTAAGAAAGATTGCCAACGTAAATTGTCATGGATGTTGATTGAAAAATACTTCAGCTTTCTAGGCTAATATACACGCAGATTCTTCGGCAATCTTAAATAATTTTGTGAATAAATATTTGTTCTTAACCTTCGATTAATCTGGCGGCAGTACGGTTGCTTGATACCATCACTACCTCCAGAAACCACACAGATCTGGAGGTATTTCATCAAATCTTCCCGATAAGGGATTGTTCAGTCATGTTCAGGCTTTCACTCGATCTTTAAACACTTTCCCCGCGCTGAACCCTGGCACAGTCGTCGCCTTAATCGTGAGTGCCTTCCCTGTCTTGGGATTACGCCCCTCTCTCTCCTTGCGTTCTCGCGGCTCGAAGCTTCCAAAGCCGACGATAGTGATCTTGTCGCCACCGGCTACGGTCTCCATGATGGTGTCTACTGTGGCCGTCAGGATTTCATCAGCCTGCTTCTTGGTGACGCCGGATTTATCCGCGATCGCGTCTACAAGTTCGCCTTTGTTCATGGTGGAATCCTCAAATGCTGATATCTGGCGTGATTGTAGCTAATTGTCATGGACAACGGTTAAACGTAAGGAAATTCTCAAGTCTTGATATAGTTTGAGAGTCCGGGTGAGAGAGAGGGACTCATGGCATATCGACGGTCATCTCAGCAGCTATCCCCAAGAAGGCGGTCGCATCGCGGGCATTCGTCTCACTTTAGTAAACTGCAGCGCCATCGGCAGGCAAGCAGCATCGACTTACTCAAGCAGTCTATTCCACCTGAGACAAGACAGAGGTACCTGTCCCACAAGCTATACATCAATGGGGTCGCCCTTCCCGCCCATCGTATCGGTAGCTTAGCCGTCGTATTTCGTGAGGACTGCCAAGGCTTTCAGTTGTTTTCCTGGGAGTTGCGATCGCCTATCTCTTCTTTGCTGTTTGATACCTCAACATACTGCTATGAGGCAGGCGTAGAGTTACAGCAGCGGTTTGATATTAGTGGTGTGCTGGAGTTGCAGCCCTTTGGTTCAGTCGAGAAAGTGGACGCGATGATTCAGGTTCACCAGATGCGAGAACAGGTTGCTGTGGCGCAAGTTTAGGGACTCAAGAAAGCTGTCTCTATTCAACCAATGCCAACCCTTCGCAAGCTACCCCAGTGCATTAACTGCCGCTACCACGATCTCTCCGGCCACCTTGTCTGCGCTCTTTATCCCTCTGGTCCAGTAGGCGATCGCTGTGCTGACTTTGATGCGATCGTGGAAGTGGCGGCAGAGGGGCACTGGGTACCTGAGGGATGGGCGTTTGAAAGAGGGGAGCTGCTCCCGCGACCCAGTGCTCACTGATATGATTGCAACCATACTGATAGACTCGCTATCAATGGTAAATAATTCATCTCCTGATTCTGATACTCAAAATTACAGTAATGCTAATTTAGGCGAGTCTGCTGCGCTTCGAGACTTAGCGTTAAGGCTGCTTAAATATAATCTGCCTCATCCTGAGGGTCTAGTTCAGGTAGAGCCTCAGCTACTAGTAAAGCAGCTTCCTGAAGAGTGGCTAACAGAAATGGAAATTCCATTTCCAGAGGGAAGTCAAATTCTGGGTAGCTTAGTGCAGGATAGAGCGGTAGTTTTATTTGAAACTTGTTTTACGGTAGAAGAAGTCTCTCAATTTTACCGAAACCAGATGCAAGCATTGGGCTGGAATTTGGTAGAGCTTCAACTCGGCAGTGGTTTTTTATCTGTAGAACGGGCGCAGCGAAAAGTGTTCTGCCGTAGTTCCACAGGGCCATCATTGAATGTTTCCTCGAAAGCGATGCCAAATGAGAGAACGGAAGTAAGATTAGATTTGGAACCGGAGCGAAAACTTGGCTCTATTTGTGCTGTTAGAGATTATCATCAATGCTTTCAGCGGAATGTTCTACCTAAGTTAGTACATCTGCCTAATGCTCAGAGCTTAGGTGGAGGAGCATTTAGCTCAGAGGGCAGAGCAATGAATGCCTGCGACATTATCAGAACAGAAGCAACTCTAGCGAGTTTAGTGGCTCACTACGTGCCTCAAATCGAACAAGCAAATTGGACAGAAACTGGACGGCATCAAAATAACTTATTCAACTGGAGTAGCTGGAGCTTGATTGATGAAAATCAAAATGATTGGAGAGGAGTATTTTTAATCTTACAAATTAAAGATATTCAAAGCTGCTACTATCTCCACATGCAAGCGAGCTGCATAAATTCAATTTGATGATGGACTTTCCTCTGGAAGGAGGCACATGGAATTTGACAACAATTTAGTTAGAAAGATTCTGTTAGAAGCTGAGAAAGCTGATGCAGGTGAGTTAATTACGTCATTCGATTGTGATGGTGCTGCTCAGCAACTTGTTTCTGAACACGTTTATTTAATGGTTAAAGAAGGGCTTCTCGAAGGAACGCCTCATGAAACTCAAGCTACCTTCATTGATGCATACTTTATTAGCCGAATCACATGGAAGGGACACCAGCTTCTGAAGAATATGAAAAATGACACTATCTGGAAAAAAGTAACAGCCGATGCTCGTGACAGGGGGCAATCATTATCGATATCGATCCTCGATAAGCTTTTATCCAAGGCTCTTGAGAAGCATCTTGGTTTATAAAATCGTTGGTCTGATTGTTCTCGCTCACTGCACTACCGGCAAATCTTCCCACCGCGTCGTATACGAAGGCGTACACCGCTGCCGCTTCATCGCCCAAGCTTGAGTACACCCCTCACTCGCAAAGAAGACTGCCCTGCGCCCGTACAAGCGATTGAGCTGATCAACAGTCTTCATAAGCGCGATCGCCCTCTCACTATCTCTTTCTTGGAACAGATGCCCCTGCATCGTATTGACCAGGGAGATATCCAGTCGCATCACCCCCGCCTTCGCATACCGTGGCCCTTTTCTGTAGATTTGCCTGAGTGCTTGCCCTGCCGCATTAATCAGCAGCAGCTGCAGGGTGTCGAGGAACAAAGCTGTTGCTCCCAGAGGAATTTCCTCTCCCTGAAGATCCAATTCGACCCAGAGTCCTGAATCTAAGCGATTGCTTTGCTGATTGTCCCAATGGTGTTGGGTATCACTGAGAAAATTGCTTAAAAATGGAAACGTCTCTTTCAGATGAACTGAAGTGATAGTGACCTCGGTATGAGGGAAAAAGTGAGAGAACCACAGTGGTTTCTGCCCTAAAACCAAAAACGAACTGTCTACCTGCTGTGCAAGAATAACGGTTTCGAGGCGTTCAAAAAGTGGTAGTCCTAGTCGTGTAAGGATTCATTGTAGTGGTGTACAAACATCCAGATAGCACCAATATGATTAGCAATCTTTTTTGAAAACGACAGGGTCTTACG
>NZ_PQWO01000047.1 GCF_003231495.1 Acaryochloris thomasi RCC1774 | reverse complement strand
CTTTTTTGCCAAGATCAAGCAGTATCGGGCAATTGCCACACGCTACGATAAACGAGCCGTCAATTTTCTAGGAGCTATTTACCTAGCAGCCTCTGTTGTATGGCTTAATTGATGACACGCCCTAGATTCGCTGGCCGCTTAAAAACACACATGCTCATGTTTGTAAGCTTGTAGATACCGGTTAATTCCCAGTCTTCAGCCCCTAGACCATTGAGCAAATCAACAAACAGTAGGCCGTTCCAAGATTTTTGAATCTCATCTCGAATCGTGACCTCCTGAATTTTAGTGCCGGGTAAGATGAACAGCGTCAATGTCATGTATTCCCAAGCCATCACTCCGTCTCCATCCCTTCTGCTTATTTAGACCTCTAAAATCTGCTTCAAATCCTTGAGAAATAGACCGCAGCGATCATAATCACCCCTAGTAGTGCTGCGGGCACCCAAAGGTCAAGATTGTTCGCCTCTAGCTTAGGTGTGAGGAGCAGTCTGGCAAGATAAAGGGAAGACATAGAGGATAAACGATGGAATCTCCAAAGCAGTCTATCATCTGGCTAAAAGAGCGATCTCAACTCAACCTCTTCCCTGAACCCATCCTCAAAGCCCTGGCCCCATCGCTTCAGGAGATTAGCGTTGCGGAAAATCGGCGACTCGTCCTAGAAGATACGCAGCCAGATGCCCTGTACATTCTGTACGAAGGCAGAATGGAACAATATCGCACCCATGAAAAAAGTGCGGCCTGGGCCAGCAGTCTCTTACCCGGCACCGTTCTGCACCTTAATGAACTCCTGCTAGAGCAGCCGACCCAGTATACGGCGATTACCCTTACAGATTGCCAGCTATGGATGATTCCCAAAGCTGAGTTCCTTGAGATTGCAGTCCAGCATCCTGAGATGGTGCAGCTTGTTTCACGACAGTTATCGCAAGACCTGGCTGAGGTCTCGGCACAGCTTGCCCAAGAGCAGGAACGACAGACCATTCTGCGCCCCTATCTTGTCCCTCGAGCGCAGCGCGGCATTGTCGGCAAGAGCCGCTATGCGAGTAAACTCCGCCAGCAAATTCAGGAGGCCAGTCAAGATCGCAGCTCCGTCCTCGTTTTTGGTGAACCCGGTCTGGAAAAAGATAATGCAGCGGCTCTGATTCACTTTGGCTCTCAGTGGCGACGCGAGCCAATTATTCAGGTCAACTGCAGAACGCTACAGGCTAGCGGGGCCGAACTCTTTGGCCGAGCAGGAGGGCAGCCTGGTTTTTTAAAAGCCTTGGGGCAGGGCACCCTCGTTCTCAACAATATTCAAGAGCTACCAAAAGAGCTACAGCAAAAGCTTCAGGTTCTTCTGGAGACCGAAAGCTATACTCCTGTCTCGCGTGATTCTCAAGTAGCACCTCAAAAAACACAGGCTCGGATCATGATGGTTTCTGAGCAGGTTCTCCCTGAGATTGATGGCTGGGTCGGGCACTCCATTAAAGTACCGCCGCTGCGGGTTCGCAAGGCTGACATGAAGACGCAGGTTAGCTATTACATTAGCCTGACTGCCCAAGAGCAGGGTATCTCGAGGCGCGGTATTTCCTCGACCGCTCTCAGACGACTGCAGGCCTATAGCTTCCCTGGTAATTTAGCCGAATTGCAGGGATTGATTGAGCGAGCGATGGCTCAGGTTTCTGGCAGCTGTAACCTGACGGAAGAATTGTTTTGGCCAGCTCAAGCACCTAAGCAGCGGTTCCGACTGAACTTACTGAATGCCTATCCAGGACTTCGCGCGTTTCTGCGTAGTGACTGGTGGCCCACCCGCATTAACTACGGCTTTACGCTCACGGCTTTTGCCCTCGTTGTCCTGCTGCTGTTCTTAGGGCCGCAGCAGCGTGATCAGAACGTAGCTCTCAATTTGTTTTGGGCTTGGTGGTGGCCGTTGGTGCTGCTCAGCTTTCCGTTCGTAGGTCGTTTGTGGTGTTCGGTCTGTCCATTCATGATCTATGGCGAGGTGGCGCAAAAGCTGTCGCTGTGGCTGGTGCCCCGGCAGCTCAAAAGCTGGCCTCGCCAGGAAGCGGAACGATGGGGCGGCTGGTTTCTCTACAGTTTATTTGTGCTGATCTTCCTCTGGGAGGAGCTATGGAATCTAGAGAATACGGCCTATCTGTCGAGCTGTCTGCTGCTGTTGATTACGGCGGGGGCAGTAATTTTTTCCGTGATCTTTGAGCGTCGCTTTTGGTGCCGCTACCTGTGCCCGATTGGTGGGATGAACGGCCTGTTTGCCAAACTTTCGATGACCGAGCTGCGCGCCCAGCAGGGCACCTGTTCGGCGGAGTGCAGTACCTACCAGTGCTACAAGGGCGGTCCTGAAAAGGGTGAGGGACAAGAAACGAACGGCTGTCCGATCTATTCTCATCCCGCTCAGCTAGAGGAAAATCGAGACTGTGTATTGTGTATGACCTGCCTCAAGGCTTGTCCCCATCGCTCGGTTGAGGTGAATCTGCGCC
Source organism: Acaryochloris thomasi RCC1774 (assembly GCF_003231495.1). Lineage (NCBI taxonomy): Bacteria > Bacillati > Cyanobacteriota > Cyanophyceae > Acaryochloridales > Acaryochloridaceae > Acaryochloris > Acaryochloris thomasi. Next base: position 13,441 of record NZ_PQWO01000047.1, on the reverse strand, counting down.
CCCCTGGGATTGAGCTGTGGACGACCCATCAGCCCCGTAGCTATGAGGTGGCGCTGCTGCTGCTGTTGCTGGGCGGTATTTTCCTGCATCGGTTGCCGGAGATCGAGTCGCTGCTGCCGGTCAATTTGCGCTTAGGTGAGTTTTGGCCGCACTTAGGGGTGTCTGTTGGTGTGCTTGCGATCGCATCTCTAATCCCTCTAATCACCTACAGGTTTCAATATTCCTTACAGAGAAAGCCCCGCCCTTTTGTCGAGATGGCCTATGGCTACCTCCCGCTCGTCCTTGGCAGCAGCCTAGCTCACTACCTTGACTTGGGCTTAACCGAGGCGGGGCAAATTTTACCGATTACGCTAGCGACCTTTGGTCTCTCGAGTATTGACCTGCCGATTTTGGTAGCCCATCCGGCCGTCATCAACTTTTTGCAGGGGTCAACGTTGATGGCCGCAGTCGTTCTAACCCTGCTGTTAACTCAGAAAATCGGCCGTCAATCATTCTGGACTCTTATGCCCCAGCATTTGACCACGATTGGTCTGGCCGCAGGTCTTTGGCGGCTAATCGTCTGAATCGTCGAACTAGCAATCTCACAGCTCAGACTGGAATAAAGAACGACTTTGTAAGTCGCTCCGCCGCTGTCCATTACGTAATTCTGGCTGCCAGCGGAAAGATGAGATTTGTGAGGATGTAGACTGGCGGGGAATATCAATACCTAAATCGATGCGAGTTTCGATACTATTTGCTGAGCGCGATGATGTCTCTGTTTTCTCCACTAGAGGAGAGCGGGAGCTGATAATGGGAGTACCTAAACCAGAAGCGAGTTCAGTCGGCTCGCTCGGTTCGTTGGCACGAGGTGCCGACAGGGCCGGAAGACTAATGGAAAATACGCTCATTACAAGCCCAAGGGAATATAGAGCAGTTTTAGGGTAAACCATGATTCATCCTCTACGTGTCAAAAATAATAGAAATCGAACAATTCTGTGTAGTCGTTATGCTGCTTACAGATTTGGATTGATAGAGAGGGCTGCCATTCTTTTCTCAGATGAGCTGGGAAGGATCTGACTAGGGAAGACCGCCTCAAGTCCCAGGGCCCGAATACCTAGAGCGGCATTTTTGAAGGCAGTTTAACGATTCAGGGGCTAAGAAATCTGCAAAGATATTGACGCCCACGGCCCACTTCAAAAGGTAAAGGGCCGTTGCCGTTGTGAGAGTCCTGCAGAGCCATGATATTGCTTAAGAGCCTGTGGATAGGGACCTCGCCACCGATAGAACGGGTGTGCAGCAGCGAGGTGCTAGGTCAGAAAAACTGGACCTACAGAATCGAAGAAATTGATCACCAGCTAGTTTTGGTTCAGGGACTCAGAGTAAAGAACTAACGAAAATGGTGACCATGATGGAAGTTCTTGTGGCCAACAAATTTCTTGCCATGAAATTTGTCGTGACCGCGGTGGATCTTCTTCACTTTCTTGAATCGCTTCGGACTGTGATGGAATTTTTTGTGACCGTGGTGGCCTTTCTTAAACTTCTTGAACTTGAGGGCAACCAGCTGCGTCTCTGACTGGTTCTCAATGGCGTGATCAAGGGTTTTCGCTTCAACCGTGCGGCCCGTCGTTAAGCCAAGGATAGCAACGGCGAGTCCAACAAGAGCGGTATTAATTTGGTGGCTTTTCTTGTTTATCATTTGGTTCTCCAACCTCGATACCTTCAATCTACGAGGGTTGTCTGAGACCTAAATGATCCATTTCTATATGCCAACGACGAACTTGCTGAGGGTATTGGTCGAGTTCGCTGAGAAAACTGAGAAGGCGATCCAGAGCACCGACAAAGATATCTTTTGTCAGATACAGGTTAGAGATAATAAAGCTAGAACTACCATCGTGTATGGAATTGAGCAAGATGAATGGCGAAATGAGACAATGGCCAAAACCTCTTTGTCGGTCTTCAGATCAGGTAAAAGCTGGAGTCTTGAGGGAAGCTGGCCTCTGCTTCATATATCGAAGCAACTTGCCGGAAACTTTCTCAAGGCCATCACGACAATACTACCCAGTGGGGTGAGGCAATTGTCTACACTATTGGGCAAGCTCTAGAGATAAGTAGAGGTACAAATCCCACTTCTTCATACACAACGAGTGAAAGTCAATTGTAGGTTGATTGAAAGAAGCGTACAAAGCGACACCCTTAACTTGGAGCACCGTGTCATGTGGTCTTTTCTATTTACACAACTCATCAGCTTTTGGGTGATCGCCTGCGTCTTTGGGTATCACTTCTCCCTAGAAGCTCAGACTTCAGTTCGCAGCGAGTAGACTCTGATCTCAGACTTAAGTAGGAGCAATGCTATGCTCAGTCTTTCAATTCTCTTAGCGCTGGCAACCCTTGGCATCGCGGCCACACAATACAGCAATATCTATCTGTTCCATAGAAACCATAGGTAGATATCAATGCTGCCGATTCACAGATTGAACCTACCTTTAGGTCAAAATAGTCTGAACCGTTAGGGAGAGGCATTTGTAGTGAGATAGATATCCGGGTCTAGAACATGCAAAATGACCAGGACTAGCCCTAGCCCAAAAGCTTACTCAAAAATTTAAAGCTTCAAATAAAGTGAAGCCTTGGGCTGAGAAAACTGAAAAATGGCACTCTATGCACAGGTCTCCCATGGGATTGTTTTTGTTCAACGAAGCCAAATTATCAGCACGGCCTGATTGTGGCGTACAGGTTGTCCGAAGTATTTAGATCAACATCTTCCCAATCGATGCTGATGTCAACCTCATCCCATTCATCGTAGTCTTCATCTAAGCACTCACCCCAGCAGCGATCCGCCACTTGATTACAGAGTGCTGATGCTGCATCTACGATGTTCAGATGCTCTTCTCCAGCTTGCTCGTTGTGATGTGCCTGTAACGCTTCACATAAATCTTCTGGCGTTACTTCCTTGCCTATTTCTTCTGACGCAAACTCAGTCAGTTCAGTCATTCCAATGATGATTTGATTGCCAGGATCTTTATGGAACTCTGCAACAATTTGATTCAATATGTCTTGCTGGTTCATAACAGGCTCTTCTGCTCTCGTATTGCAGTGTTCCCAAGAAGATGGGTTCTGTATCAGCCTTGAACTCTTTTTAAGGGGTGAGCTTGGGTAAAGATGTGCTGCGGTCGTTGAAGGCGCGCTCAAATCATGAGTTGGAGTTGCGATCGCACCCCTATAGATTTCTCTATTTCTCTGAAGCGCTGTCGGTTCAAACAGAGTCCCAGTCTTTGCAGGCATCAGACTCTGGACCATAGGGATACATCGCACATACTAAGATGTTATTACCGTAGGCCATACCGTGATAGTGACGACAGCCAATGCAGGCTGAATGGTCCTGTAGCCAGGGATTAATAGTCTGAGTGACGGGTGCAGAGACTTCTTCCAGCCAGGGCGTTAAGTGCTGGTCCAGATAAAGAAATTGGGTTTCTAATGTTTGGTCTAGGCGGTCGCTTAAATCTCCGAAGACAGGAGCGACCCGCTCCTCTATATCATCCATCGCCTCTAAAGAGCTATCGAGTAGCTGCTCCGTGGCTTTTCCACCCTGCTTTGCCATCTCCCAGAGTAGGTTATCCACATCTCGCGTGATCGTGCTAAATTCGCCCTGTATCTGCTTTAACCAATCGTCCATCGCTTTCTCCTGAACTGATGCACTCTTCAAGGACCTGCCGTCACAAGGTTGTAAGCCGCCACTTTCAAATATTCTAATTAGTTGGTGCTTCTTTGACGCGATCGCGTAATTTGCCAGCTCAACAACAGCACTGGCAGTAGCCCTACCACAATAATTGCTAAAGCTGGAGCCGCCGCCTCAATCAGGCGTTCATCCTCGGCGTATTGATAGACCCGCACTGCTAAGGTCTCAAAGTTAGACGGCTGCATCACAATGGTGGCCGGGAGCTCTTTCATGACGTCCACAAAGATCAGCATCACCGCTGTGAACAGACTCCCTTCCATAATCGGCACATGGATCTTGCGCAAGGTGCCGACAGTACCCTGGCCTAAACTGCGAGAGGCATCATCCAGGGTCGGCCGAATTTTGCCGAGGCCGGTCTCGACAGTGCTGAGGGATACGGCCAAAAATCGGACCAGATAGGCCAAAACCAACCCCACAACCGTGCCGCTGAGCAAAAGCCCTGTAGAGAAGCCAAAGGTGTTCGTCATCCAGGTATTGAGTGAATTATCAACCCAAGCGATCGGGATCAAAATTCCTACCGCAATTACTGACCCCGGCACGGCATAGCCCATCGACGAAATACGGACGCCAAACCGCAGCAGCGGGTTGCCCTGCAGCCTGACTCCATAGGCTAAAAACAGTGATAGTAGAACTGCAATGGCCGCCGTCACGGAAGCTAACAGTAGGCTGTGGTTGGCTAACTCGAAAAAGCTCTGATTAAAGCGAGCGGTTCTCTCACTCAGCGTCATCTGCAGCAGCAGCCCTCCGGGAATCAAGAGGCCCAGCACGATGGGACTCAGGCAAACGAGTACGGCCAAGCAGGCCCGCAGACCTACAAGTCTGTAGGTCGAGAGCTGCTGCTGACTACTGCTGGTTTGATAGTAGCGGGCCCGCCGTCGAGACCAGCGCTCCAGGAGAATGAGGCCCAAAATAAACATCATCAAGACGGCGGCTAACTGGGCTGCGGCCTGACGTTCTCCGCTGCCGAACCAGGTGCGATAGATACCCGTCGTAAAGGTCGAGACGCCAAAGTACTGCACGGTACCAAAATCATTCAGCGTCTCCATGAGTGCTAACGCTAAACCGGCGGTGATCGCAGGACGAGCCAAGGGTAAGGCAACTCGGCGAAAGCCCTGCCAAGGATTGCACCCTAGGGCACGACTGGCCTCTAAGGTACAGGTGGCCTGCTCTAAAAAAGCAACTCTGGCAAGCAGATAAACATAGGGGTAGAGAACCAGGCTCAGCATTGCGATCGCACCCCACAGAGACCGAATATTGGGGAACCAGTAGTCAGTCGCGCTTTGCCAGCCAAATACCCCCCGCAGTGCCGTCTGTATCGGGCCGTAATAATCTAAAAACTCGGTATAGGTATAGGCCAGCAAATAGGCAGGAGCTGCCAAGGGCAGCAGCAATGCCCATTCAAAAAAACGGCTACCAGGGAAGGAGCAGAGGGTCACCAGCCAAGCGGTGCCGACCCCCAAAAGCAAAACGCCTGCGCCAACGCCCAGCATCAAGCCAAAGGAATTAAGAATGTATTGCGGTAGCACCGTAGATGCTAAATGTCCCCAGGTGTTGCTTTGGTTAGAAAAAACGCTGGCTAGCACCACGAGGATTGGCGTTGCAATTAAGGATGCGATCGCAACCACCCCAACGGTCCAACCGTTGAATTGCCTAAAACTCTTCCAGCCACTCAGCCGGTCGGTGTATCCCTTCAAATTCTTAAGCCCAGATTGCTAAAAGCTTCCATCTACCATATCAAAATCACTCCAGCTCTCTGGACCCGATTTTGGGGAACGAAGCTACTCAATAATGCCTGCAATTGACTGGGTTACGGTCAGCCTCTCTTTCGCATGACAAGCAGTCCATTGAGGGGAGACAGTATTAAGTGGCCCCCCAGCTTCTGTTAACTAAAATCCCTGAGCATTTTCTTGATTTCGAGATTGTGCATCTCTTCTTGACCAATTTTGGTGCGCGTATATTCTTCTAGGTAGATGCTGGCATCTTCTACAACATCCAGCAGTTCTTTGTATAAATGCAGGGCTTTTTGCTCGTGGTTCAGGCTCTCCTGCAGCAGGTCTTGGACTGAGTGACGATGGGTTTCTTCAATGGTTGAGATGCGTTGGCTTGGGTGTCCTTCTAGACCCGTGATGATTTCTCCTGCTTCCTGAGCGTGGAGCAGTGATTCACTAGCCTGAGCTTTGAAGAAATCAACAATGGGAATTCTATTTGGCCCCGTAACCATGAGCGAATAGTGGGTATAGCGAACCACACCAGCCAGCTCAAATTCCATGATGCTGTTAAGCAGGGCCGTTGTCTTTGAGGTGTCGAGATCTTTCATGGGGTTCAGGGAAGTTCCTACGATGCTGATGAATGGTTCGAAAGTTTGGCGGGTGGTTGACCTAAGCTCCGAAGGTATGAGGTACCAACGATGGTTAAGAATAGACTATAGCTGATTACCTGCAGCCAGTAGAGGTGGTCGCGGTATCCCAACAGGGCTTTGAAGATAACCCCCGGAAATTGGCTGTCGGGCAAAACGGCGCTGACATCCCAGGCGAGCGCTCCCAGAACGCAGGAATCGGTAGAAAAACAGAGGGTATTGGCTGGTTTGAGCAGACTAAGGGCATAGATCGCTGCGTCGATATTTTTGAGGGCAGAAATGACGAGACCGGCCACAATGAGCAGTAGAAAAATGCCCATCACTTGAAAGAATCGACGCAGGTTAATTCTGATTCCCCATTTGAACAGGGCAAAGCCAATGCCAACGGCCCCGGATAACCCAAGGACGGCACCTAATGCAGCTGAGTTCTGTTGTGCATTGGCAAAAATGAACAGGACGGTTTCAAAACCCTCTCGCAGAACAGCAATGCCCACCAGTGTAAAAACGCCCCACCCCGCTGCACTGCTCTGTAGCGAGGACGTGAGAGAATTCTCGATCTCTCCTTTGAGGGATTGGGATTGCTGGGTCATCCAGATCAGCATCCAGCTCAGCATTGCGATCGCAACCACACAAAGTCCACTTTTCAAGAACGGCTCTAGCACTGGTTGTAGCTGAGGATTAACTTCTCCAACTTTACGAAGTCCCCAACTCAGCAGTTGCCCGATCAGTAAACTGCCCCCAATTCCAGCCAAAATACCCCAATAGACCCAGGGAATTAGGTCATCTTTGCGACTTTTGGTTAAAGCTGCGAGGACAATGCCGACTACAAGTGCTGCTTCGACCCCTTCTCTAAGAGTAATGACAAAAACCGGCAGCGCGCCTGCAAAATCCATTGATGATCTCCTGTGCTAGAACCAGCTAGCCATGAGTGTAGCGTAGGCAGGAATAATTCTCAGTTAAAAGGTTTGCCGTGACTTCTGATGATTTTGTACAAGTTAGGATGATCTCAGATCCTCAAGCCAATCTATACATGCAATGAAACTTCTAGCCAGCCCTCTCCGCGACTGGATAGCCGCACTTATGGCAACAATTTGAGCTGATTGGAATCATGCCACGAAGATTGACGCCACAGGATATACAACAACCACCGAGCGGGACGGCTTTACCAACATAATCAACTTCTGTAGTATTGCCTGACGATTGGCACCAATCAATCAGATTCCGAACAGTGCGGGGAGTTACTGCACCATTTTCTATACCCCACTCTGGACATCGAAATCGACGCCAGACTCCGCCAGTGCCAGCTACACGCGGAAAATCAGGTCCATGAACGATAATATGCCTTATATCGCTAGACTGTCGCAAGTGGTAATGAACGATGAACTGTTTGTCATCGGAGAAAACGTGCAATACATAGTTGGGAAAGTCATAGTCTTCCTTGACATACCAGACATACAGCCGATTATTAACGGTCAACTTCCGTCGTTTTTTAGTGCTTACGCCCATGACTACTACAATCCGAGTTTTTTGAGTCTCCAAGCATTCTCATCGTAAAGGCAACTTCGGGATCTATTCTTTTTCTAAGAAGACAGAAGTACTTTACAAAACAGCCGAGCTTAGAGTGCCAAGCTTCGCTCATAGCCAGTGAGTTCAACATATCCTTTGCCTTTGATCACTTGCTGAGAACGAGAGCCGGAAAGCTTCACAGCCCCTTCCCAGTAAGTTGTCGAGAACAGTAGCTCTTGATTGTTTATTAACGGAGACACCTTAGCATTGAGATCCAATCGAGGAATCGCAATATCCCACTTGGCTGGATAAACGGCCTGAGATTGTGGACTTTTCCAAGTTTTCAGCACATCGATCTCAAAATCCTCGCGGTTGAGATGCATGACCTTTCCCTCAGGGCTAATGTAAGTGCCGTTAGATTCTGGCGTCGTGTTGTTGTCTGCCGTTCGCAAGCCGTAGAGCATGAGGGCAGATCCATCGTCTAGTTCCAGTGAAAACCAATCCCAGCCCTCGGTTCCTTCGCTGAGAGCGCTGGTGGAATACTCATGATCAGTCCAGCTCGAGCCTGAGACAGGATAGCTTTCTCCCTGTACTGTGACCGTGCCCGTTGTGGGCTGTTGAACCACCGAATAGTAGTAAGAAGCATTTCCCGGTTCGGAGCCTTTGGCACTGTAGCCGCGATCGCCCTGGAGTACTGGCTTTGTCAGCGACAGGGTCAAATCCAACGAGACTTCTTCTCCTTTAGCCTGGAGCTGCACTTGTTCGGGTGATGTGGCTTCAATCGACCAGTCATCAAGCCACAGCCGATAGGGATCTGCCTGTGCTCCGGCTAAACCGGCGGCTCCTCGACTAAAGCGCTCCTGCGGATAAAAATTCTGATCTTGGATATCGCTGAGGGTGAAGTGTGCAAAATAAATCTGATTACTGCGCCACAGGGATCCCGGCTCCGCTTCACCGGTTGTTAGACCCCGACGAAACAGTGTCAGCTCATAGCCAAAGGGTCGTCCGGTCTCGGTCTCTAAGTTTCCCGTGTAATACCACCACTCTGTTTGATAGTCCTCATGGGGGCCAAAATCCTGCGGGAACTTGAGGGGAACAGGTGCGATCGCTTTCTTGAAAGCGGGCGTTTCGGCAGGCTCTAACCACTGGACATTTCCCTGCTCTACTGCCCAAACAGGAGAGACTATTAACAACAGGATCAGCGATAGTCCTGCTAGCCATTTCAATATTTGCATTTTTCAACACTGCATTGCTGATAGGTTTGCTCAGCTTCGCTCACAACAAGATTTGTAATTTACCCTGGAGGTACTCATGTTACCCCAAGAGCCAGATCTGGATAACTCTGAAAATAGAGGGGGCTATCATATGCTCCTAACCAAATGCGATTTGCTAGGGAGAAGTACCCAATGGCTACACTCACGATTGAAATCCCCGACGATCTAATGGAACAAGTCGCCCCCATCCGCGATCAAATCCCTGAGCTGCTGCGCCGCTGCCTGCAACCAGCCACACTATCTGCTCAAGTTTATCGCTACATTCTCGACTTTCTTGCTAGCCAGCCCACCCCGGATCAGATTGCTGACTTTCGGCCCACCACAGAAATGCAGCAGCGTCTGACATATCTTCTAGATCGGAATGCAGCAGAAACAATCACGTCAGAGGAATGTCAAGAGTTAGACGAATATGAACAGATTGAACATCTCATTATTTTGCTTAAATCTGGCAACCTCCCCTATCTCTCAGCAATGGCTGAATCGTGACAAATATTCCCGCCTTACTCCGTCGCCAAGTTAAGGATCAGGCCAATTATTGCTGTGAATATTGCTTACTGCCGAACGATGCCAGTTTTTATCCCCATGAAGTCGATCACATCATTGCCCGCAAACACGGCGGCAAAACAACAGCAGAGAATTTGGCCTACGCGTGCTGGCGCTGTAATCGTCACAAAGGGACTGATCTTGGCTCGTTTGACCCCGAAACGGGAAACTTTAGCTTTCTGTTCAATCCTCGGACGCAATGTTGGAACGATCATTTCAGCCGACATAATGCCCAGATCAGCAGCAAAACCACAGAAGGGCGCACCACCATATCTTTACTCAAGCTTAATACTCATGAGCGCATCGTAGAGCGACAGCGATTAAACCTCTAACCTGATCCTTTAAGAATGGATAAGGCTTGTGCAAATATCTGATGACCTTACTCTTCTCGAATTGCTGCTGCCACTGTGACCCGTCCCAAGCGCCAAGCTGGATAGATTCCCGCCAGCAGTGCCGCTACCACCGCCACGGCCCAAGCTTGCCAAAAATAGCTGGGGTTAAGCTGCATCTGCAGCGTCCAGCCAAAGGATCGCACGTTGATGACGTAGATTAAAATCCAGGCCAGCACGTAGCCCAGCGGCATCGCCAATAGCCCCGCAACATTGCCCATTAGTCCTGTTTCAAGAAGCGTCAACCCCCAAAGCTGGCGCGGCGTCATACCGGTGGCTCGCAGAATGCCGATTTCACGGGATCGCTCTAGCTGTAGGCTCATCAGTGCACTAAGAACCCCGATAAAAGCCACAATCACGGCTAGCAAACGCAGCGCCTGGGTAATGGCAAAGGTCCGATCAAAGATCTCGATGGAACCATCTTTGAGGCTACGCGTAGACTGAATGGTCACATCTGTACGGCCTTGGAAATGCTGTCGCAGCTCGTCTACAACATCATCTGCTTCAAATCCGGGCTGGGCAAACAAGCCCAAGGAAGCCACACCATCGTCTTCCCAGCTTTGAATAAACAGATCGTCGTCCAGAATCATTGTCCCTACATCTGACGAATAGTCGTAAAACACCGCCACCACCGGAAAGGTCTGCGGTCCCTGTGGACTCTTGATCACAATGGAAGTCGGCGGCTCTGTCAGACTGGCCTTGAGCATCAACGCTTCTGAAATAATCACGCCCTCCCCTCGATCGAGCGCTGCCCAGGGATCTGTCCCCGGCTCTTTCTTCCAAGCGTAGGGCCGCTGCCCATGTGAAACATCGCCCCCCGCAGAAATTAGCTTGACGGGTCTGTCTACTTCAACTGTGGATAGATCTTGTCCTTCGCCATAATTGAATGCCGTCACCGTTGCGTCGGCGTCGTTGTAGGTAACCACTTCTTCTAACCCCGGCCAGCGCTTAATCTCACCCACGACAGATGGGTCGAGCTGCCCTAAGACCCGATTAGCCGTTGTGCTGGGGGGGGACACATAGATATCGGCCTGCAGCGTTTGGTCAAGCCACTGCACCACCGTTACCCGGAACGAACCGACCATGATTGAGACGCCCACGATCACGGAGACGGCGACCATGAGAGCTGCGATCGCAACTGAAGTCCGGCTCAAAGATCGAATAATATCCCGAGGAGCCAGTCGTCCCAAAACGCCTAGCCGCCCAGTCAAAGGCTGCACCACTCGCATCAGCGCAGTGGTAATCGGCGGCGTCAGCAGCGCTGCCCCCAACAAAATTGAGAACAAGCCCGAAAACGCCACCACTAAACCTGCCTGCATCCGCAGCAGCAGAATGCCCGCCACCGTCGTCAGCCCCCAGGTCAAAACCAACCAAGGCAGCAGTCGCTGTACTTTATTCTCTAATGAAGAGCGCTGCAGAATCGTCTGCGGGCTGGTCTGCATCGCCTCCAATGCCGGAACCAGAGAAGCCAGTAATGCTGAAGCCACTCCGATACTGAATCCCTTGATCAGAGAAAGTGAAGAAATAGCGACCTGCTGCACGCTGACGACAAAGTAAAAATCATTAATCGTCTGGGTAATTAACCCCACAATGCTGCGGGCCAGTACCACACCCAGTCCTAATCCCACTGCGGAACCGAGCACGCCTAAGATGGCTGACTCACCCATAATCAAGACGAATAGCTGTCCCGGCGTCGTTCCCAAGCAGCGCAGCACGCCGAATAAGGGCCGTCGCTGCACCACGCTGAAGGTGACCGTGTTGTAGATCAAAAACATTCCCACTACCAGCGCTAGCAGACTTAGGGCCGTCAAATTTAGCCGAAAGGCCGCCGTCATCTGCCGCACGGCATTTTTCTGCGCTGCCGCTGTCTCAAGCTGGATCCCCTCCGGCAATAGTTGCTCCACTGCTGCCAAATCCGCCTCAGATCTTGAGATTAAATCGATGTGGCTCAGATGCCCCGGCATCTCCAAAACTTCCTGAGCCGTGGCAATATCCGTAAATAGCAAACTGCTCAAGGCTCGACGGGTAGTGGAACTCTCCGGCTGTACTGTTCCTACAACGGTTACGGTTTCCAGCCGCCCCGAGAGATCTAACGTGATTTGATCTCCCAGCGCCACCTGATAGCGGTCGGCCACGTCTGCGCCCAGTACTACTGTATTTGGCTGTGTCAAAAAGTTGAGGAGTCCCGCTTCACCCACTGTCCGATTCTGTGGAACGAAATAGTTGCGAAAGGGAGATTCTGCGAACAGATCGACTCCCACCAACCGCATGGGCTGGTTACCCAAGTCAGGTGCAAGGACGTAGCCGTCAACGATAGGGGCCACCGTCACGCCCCCTAACTCCCGCCGGATCTTTGTATACACCGACTCATTGATCCCTGCCGGTGCCAGCGCTTCAATTTGATGGGTGGCTCGACCTGCGATCGCATCTGTAGACAACTCGAAAGCCGTCTGCGCCGATCCATTGGCTAGATCAATGGACACCATCATCGCCACACCGAGAGCGACCCCGATTAGACACAAAAAATATTGAAGCGATCGCATCCTAAAGCGCCGCCAAGCCATCCGCCAAAGAGGGCGATTGGAGCTACGGAGTTCTGTCGCTGCCTCTGTACCGATCATGAGCGAACATCCTGAACTGTCTCTTCTGCCAATTGTCCATCGTGCATTCGCAGCACCCGGTCGGCCCGCTGAGCAATATCTGGATTGTGGGTCGCCATGATCAATGTTTTATGGGCGGAGCGCGTCAGCTCCAGCAGCAGCTCTAGAACCGTCTCCCCTGTCTCTTCATCTAGATTCCCGGTCGGTTCATCTGCTAACACCAGCATTGGGTCATGAACCAATGCCCGCGCAATCGCGACCCTCTGCTGCTGTCCGCCCGAGAGCTTATCCGGGAAAGTTTCCCCACGGTCGCCCAATCCCACTCGCTCTAGAAGTGCGATTGCTTTCTTTTTCACCTCTGCTTGGGGCACGCCTGCTAACTCTTGTGGCAGCGTAATGTTCTCTAGCACCGTCAAGGTCGGAATCAAATTAAAGAATTGAAAAATAAAGCCGATGCGATCGCGACGGAATAAAGTGCATCGTCGCTCATTCAAGTCAGAGAGACAAACGCCATCAATGATGATTCGTCCCGTTGTCGGCCGCTCAATGCCGCTGACTAAGTTAAGGAGCGTACTTTTACCGCTCCCGCTTTGTCCCAAAAGCACAACAAATTCTCCCGCCGTAAAGGAGGTCGTGATTTCTCTAAGAACTTGCCGGTCAGCAACTCCTTCCTGAAAAGACTTACTGAGACCGTTCAATTGAATAAAAGCCTGGGCATCAGCCGCTGTAATCTCTGATGTTGCCTGTGCCGAGGAAGACCGAGCCATCTTTAGTTAATCCTAGAAAAGGTAAAAGCCTTAACAAAGGTTAACATTTTGTCGATAGTGCTCTTGGCACTAAGGTCAGACTTGCAATTTCTAATTATTTCTGTTACATTAGTTTACAGAGACGACAGCTTATTCAATGTCGCTCAACATACATACCTAACAAACATACGCAATACATATTATGACAACCGTTCTACAACGTCGCGAAAGCGGCAGCGCCTGGGAGCGCTTTTGTAGCTGGATCACAAGCACCGACAACCGTTTATACATCGGTTGGTTCGGCGTCTTGATGAT
>NZ_PQWO01000046.1 GCF_003231495.1 Acaryochloris thomasi RCC1774 | reverse complement strand
TACCACCGGCCACCTCGAAGACTTTGCGACCCCCTACCTTGATCTCCACATCTCGCGTCAGGTCGGCATGGGAATATCCCTGAGCCATGCCGGTGGCAATTTTCAGGTAGTCTAAATCATCTTTGGGAATGGCTCGTATCGCGGGGCTGTCAGCCAAACCCTTATAGACTTCTTCACCCACCCGCACTGACACTTCAGGGTTGGGGCCGATCTTTGCCTGGATGTCGGGAGGCGCGTGATGCTTCCACTGCTTGAGCAATAGCAACAGCAGCGTTGCGGTCTTTTCAGTCGTCTGTCGCGTTTCGGATTCTGCCGATCGTGCGGATGTCGTATCTACTCTTGGGCTTTGGCTAGGCATTAGTCTGCTCCATGAAAACGATTGTCGTAATTATTTTCCTTTTGCCATTGCTTTGTATAAATCGGCTCATAGTATTCTTGGGCTTCGGAACGGCTGGCAAATTCATCCAGAGGTTTTACATAATCGGGATAGTTAACCCCAAGCTGATCCAAGGCTGCTAAATCCCAGGAATAGAGATCAATGTTGTCACCAAGATCTAGGGAAACTGTTGTTGAAGCTAAGCGCTGCTCCATTTGTTGTTTGCCGCCCATAGTTTCCATATCCCTAGACCAACTTGCTTTTGCAAGATCTACAGCAACTGCGTAAGGAACATGATTACCAAGAATGGGATGATCATCCCCTGGATAGGTGAGAGCCTTGCATCCGGCATTATCGACTTGAACGACATTCAGGTGATAGTAGCCATCGGGATCTTGGCTATCAACCAGTTGATAACGAACGCCTGCTTCCGATGACTCCCCAATTAGTGTGTGTGTCCAACCTTCGGCCCTACAGTCTTTATCTACCGGAATCTCAGGGCGATTGTTGCTACTAGAACTCGCTGGAGTGCTGGTACCGACAAGCACTCTCACCATTGCGATGGAAATAGCGAGCAGAAGAAGAAGAATTCCAGCACGTTTCATTTTCATAGATAATCCTCAGAAATTGATGTAGCCATTGGGATCTACTGCAGTGCCACTTGGGTTCAGTGTACTGACGTGAAGATGAGGACCAGTGGAAGATCCTGCTAAAGGTCCAACACCTCCACTTTTGGCAATACTTTCCCCTTTCTCTACCTTCTGCCCCTCCTTCAACCAAACTTCGCTTAGGTGAAGATAGGAGTATGTCCAGCCATCACAGGCTTTGATCTTCACAAAAAGTCCATTAAATTGAGCAACCCTAGTTTCGACAATTGTGCCTGTTTGTGCAGCTTGAAGTGGAGTACCCATAGGGGTTCCAATATCTACTCCCTTATGGAAACTAGAGCAGGTAGGGCAGGGGCGAGGGCGAGGGCCATAACCGCTCGTAATCCGATAACCCGCACCAGGACGTAGAGGCGGTCCTTCACACTCCTCTTCCTCGGCAGGGGACGGCTGCGTACTCGACTGCCCCTGCTCAGACGAGCCAAGCTTCGGCGGATTAATGCCACTGATCGGGCTACTGGCTCCCCCTTCTGCTTTACGCGGATCCGTTTTATCAACGTCGGCTGTGTCCTCCTTCGATGGACTGCCGTTGTTCGCGGGTGCCCCCGTCAGGGCCATCACGGGAATAATCCCGGTCTCTTTGAATGGCAGAAAGGGAGTAGACAAGATCCCACCTGTAACGCCATAAGGGGTACAGGCTTTCGTCACCCCAAAGCTCCGCTCACAATATCGGTAGTTCAGCCGCAACTGGCCTTTACCCTTCTGTTCGGTCAAGTCTGAGGCAGAGACCTTGGCAAAATCACCGAAGGGAAGCTGGCCGGTCGGTTCGTAGCCGCCCACCCAGTTGCTCTCTTGACCGGCCCAGCCCCCTTTAACCTTCTGGAAGTCACCGGCAATATAATGCTTACCGTGATAGCCAAACTTGCTCAAGTTACCGCTGGTGGTGTGAGCATTGGTCATCTCTAGGTAGGCACAGGGCTTCTCGCAAGGGACCGACCAGCTATTCTCCTGAACAGACCCGGTAATGGTGTCTCTACGCGTCGATTCCTTATCGCCGTAGACAATATCCACTTTTGCCCAGAACGGCTGCTTGAGAGCAGTGGGGTAATTGCTCAGCGGCAGATCCTCTAAGCCGGGAATCCCATAGATCTCTGACCATCCCGCACGGTCAAAGTGATCAAGGGGCGTATTGGCTAGGTTGGGGATATCGTGGATTGAGTAATCCACCAGCTTGTCAACATCGAGGGTCTGGGAGAGGGCTTCAGTCGGTAAATTGACGATCAGAGAATCGGCATATTGACCGCCCAATGCATCAAATATCGGCTTTACATCGGCAACTCGATAGTTCGGCAGTTCGGGAACCGCATCGACTAAATGCTGAAGGGTTTGCCATTTGACTGGGAAAAAATCATCCAGGGTGTAATCGCCGGGACTAATCCCGATGGCATCACCAATCTCATTGAGCGTCAGATCTCCTGCCCCCAGGCTATCCATGATCACACCCAGCGGCAGGTAGTCAGCAGGAGATTCACCCCGCTCCCAGTGGACAGTGGGACCACCAGGGATCTCGATTGCACCATTGGTATCGGTGGCCGGTAGCTGGCCGAACGAGAGATTGTCTAACGTTGGCCTCTCGAAGGGGTCTACAATCGCGCTGGCCTGAAGGGTCGTCAGCGCAAGCGTTATCACTCCTAATGAAGTAGCTGCTAATCGGTTCATTGGACAACCCCCTGACTCACTTGAAGGGGCATTACACCGGCCAGTTTTCTCAGAGCCTTCAGTTCAATCCCCGACCACTTGGAGGCAGTCTCAATCGAATTTCCTCGCTTGAGAATCAGGACCGCGTTATTGACCTGCCGATACTTCCAAGAGCGGTAGGGATAGTCCTCAGTATTCTGGTGCAAACCTTGTTTGATGGCGTGGGCTAGCTCGATGGGTGTCAACTCCCCTAAGGAATCTTTTACCTCTACTGAATCCTCAATGGCTTGAGGGGGTTGCTCCTCAGGTGTGATCACTACAGTGGTTTGTGTTTCAGCACCACTCTCAGGTGTCGCTTCAGTCTCTGTAACTGTCTGAGGCTGTGGCTCCGGAGCGGCGGCGACCTCCTGATCGACCTGAGGTTGAGGAGATTCCACAGACGCAATATCAGTCTCTTTGATATCCCCTAGCTCAGCTAAGAATTGTTTGCTCTGGGCATCGATGTCATCAAACCGGGCCAGAAAGGTTTGCTGCTGCGCTTCTACCTGGGCCAGAATCTGCTCCTGCTCCGATAACTCATTGGTGTTCGACTCAACCTGCTCTTCTAGAGCTGCTATCCGCTCCCTGACAGCCTTCAGCTTCTCATCCAGCTCAAGAGCAGGTGTTTTAGCAACTTCTGAAACGGGAGTGACGGTGGCCTCAGGTGGTGCTTCCGCAACAGGAGTAGCAGCAGTCTCAGGTGGTGCAGCTTCAGGGGTCGGGGCCTGGGCGATAGGGGTCGTCTGCCCCAAATCAGTCAGCTTTTGCAGCACGTTGGACTGAACGCCGGTTTGACGAGAAGCATCACCTTCACTGGCACCCTGCTCAACAGCATCAATCCATTGGTTGACGGCAATATCGAGGGGAGAACCTGCCGGTATCTGACCTTGAATATTGGCAAGGCTCAAGCCACTCCGCACCAAATCTGACGGATAGTTCGACGTTTGCAGGGCAGCATCAGTCGCTTTTCGAGCCGACTCCGCTTCAACTTGAGGGGCATCCTCAGTGATTTGAATGGTCCCTTGACTGCCCTTCTTGCCGACATGCACCGAGAAGTTGAGCGTCTGGTACCCAGAGCTGCCCTGAACCACCAAACCCATGCCTGTCTTTCCAGGGTTCTGACCCACAATCCGCAGGATGTTCATGCCAGGGCTGAATTTATCGCCAAGGGTTAGTACAGAGCCATCGTCAATGGAGTAGGTGTAAATCGGCATAGAAGCCGGGAGCTGAATGTACACCCCTTCACTAGGGTTGAGATGAACTTTCGCCTTCTCTGCTGCTTGCGATAGGGTTAACCGCTGAGTGGCCTGCGCCGGTAATGCTGCCGATAAAGCGATGCTGGTTGCAGCTCCAGCGACAACTAGAGCCGGTATATTTTTGCTGAACATGCTTTCTACCTCGAAATAAGAGTGTCTTGCTCGAACGTGATCTCAATGCTGCCGGTGGGGATGAGTACTGAAGCTTCCCTAGGATCTTTGGGGTTAGGGGGCCGTGAGGTTCTCGTCGGGTCGCTCAGCACCAGCACATCTCTCGCACCATTGCTGATCGTCCGGTTGCCCCCCACCTGATCTCGGACCCAGCTCTCTCCGGCATCCTGGGCAAAGCCGGTGATCATCCGGCCTAGGCCACTTTGGAAGAAGCCCTTTTTGGGCTTACTGCCTTTGGCCCGCATCAGTTTTCCATTGCCCCTCAAAATCCGAGTTGAACCAGGGGGTATCTCAGCCCCATTGAGTGCGATCACTTCTGCTTCAAAGGAACCCCCTGGGGCTAGCTGAACAATCTGCGCCAAGACTTTGGCTCCCTTCGGAATTCCCGCAATTTCCTCGCGGGTAATGGCAGTAAAGGTGGCGCTATCGGAGGCGATCGCTTCTGACTGGATATCTGCCTTGAGCGTGGTACCGGAGGGGATGGTGGCTAGGGTCTGGCCCTGAAGGAAGGCGCTCTGTTGGGTAGACAAGGGCGAATTATCGGCATAGCTCTCGTTAAACTCAGGCTCCTGGGACACCAGCTCAGTCTCAAAATCAGCTTGATTTGGCTGCGTTGGAGGTGCTTGGGTCGCAGGCAGTTGACCACCATAGACCGGAGAGCGATCCACGGGTTCAGCTTTGGCGACGACCGGAGCTGGTGCTGGCCGGGGTGCAGATTGAGGGGCTGGGGCTGGACGACTAGCGGGTCGTGGTGGGGGTGGAGCTGGACGAGCGGCTATTCGAGGGCGCGGCGGGGGAGGACGATAGGTTCTGGGCGGGGGAGCAGGCGATGATGAGCGGCTAGCGGTTGACGGACGAGCGGGGGGACGCTGGGTAGAGGTTTGTTTCTCTGCCTTCTGACGCTTCTTCTCTTCCTCTGCCAGTCGTTCTGCGGCCAGCTTCCGCTCGATGTTGCCTTTCTGAACGGCGCTGTTGATGCGATCGCTGTTTTGATTGATCTCTGCTTTAGTGACAAACTCAATTCGTTCGGTTTTCTCATCCTCCTTAGTGAGCTTGACGCCTTTGGCTGAGTTGTACCACATCATCAACAGACCGAAGGCAACCGCTGTACCGGCCATCACCACAGCCATCTTTGTCCAAGGCGTCTGCATCGGATGCCGTTGGGTCCGCGCTTGCTCAACCTCTAGATCTTCAGCATCAAAGTCCTCCGGCAGCAGCGACTCTTCATCTTCGTAATGATTGGAGTGGTCTGGAATATCGATCGATATAGGGGAAGTATCGACGCCTTCTCCGCTGCTTTGTTCGACATCTGGCTCATCCAGCTCAGCTTCTGACCCTGGATAGAATTTAATTTTCTCGGTCATAGCTCAGATCCTCATCAACGGTAGGGTCATCAATTTCGATATCGCGGATGGCGTAGATCAGCAGGCCATAGGCTCTGATTTCGTTGCGATGCCCCTCAAACTCATTGGTGGGCACCGGCAGCTTATCTCGGTGGTCTGGGGTGATATACACCGTCTGATTGAGGCCGATATTCTCCGGTCTGGCGGTGCGGGAGGTGATCACCAAATCTGACACGATGGATACTTTCCAGCCCCCGTCTTCAAGGGGGATGGGCTTCGACACGGCCCGAATGTTGATCAGTTGCGAGAAGTCCCCTGCCCGAATCGAGCGGGCATATCTGCCGTAGTTCTCCGCTAGCTCGTCGAGGACACCGGCTCGAAACTGGCCCTCGGGCGACAGGCCAAACTCTGCAGCGGCCATTCGCAGCGGGATATTCACCTTGCCCCGCTGGTAGCCCGTCTCTGCCTTGAAGCCAGCGTTGGCCGTCGTCACCTTCGACCAGTTATACAAAGAGCCGTACATGGTCTCTACAAACTCTTGGATGGCTTTGGGGTCTCGATAGTCTGGCCCCTTTTGCTCTGCCTGGAATGCTTCGCCATTGGCCCGCTCCACCAGCACTGGAGGGCGGCTCGATAGGCGTAAGTAGCCCATCCCCAGCAGCAGCACACCCAAGGCTGTGAAGATTTGTAAGCCTAGGGCAGCAGCTACAAACTTATGGAAGTTACCCTGCCGGGTGGCAGGGGACTTCCGCAGTGGTTCTGAGGACTCCTCAGGTGGTTCTGTTGTCCGCCTGGGGCGGGTTAGGGTTTTTAACACAGCACAACTCCTAGACTTGCTATCTATCTATTGCAAGTCAGGTGATTTGCTGTAATTGGGTGGGAAATCAGGCTGGTTTTGGTTGCCTGATAGCCCTGTGTGTCAAATTAGGGGTAGCAAATGAATCTGGTAATGAAATGACCAGCACACAGGTAAGTAGCACACCCCACCAACAGCTCTACAACACTGACTTTGTTGAGTGGGCAGATCAGACTGCAGAGCTACTGAAGCAGGGTAAATTTAGTGAGCTAGATATTGAGAACCTGATTGAAGAGGTTGAGGACTTGGGCAATAGGCACAGAGACGCGCTAGAAAGCCAACTGACGCGACTGCTGATGCACTTGCTCAAATGGCAGTATCAACCCGATAAACGCTCTGGTAGCTGGAGCGGATCTATCCGAGAAGCCAGAAAGCAAATTAGAAGATTGCTGCGGAACTATCCATCACTCAAGAATCATCTGACGGCAAAGTTCGATATCTGCTACCAAGATGCCGTCGAAGATGCAGCCGATGAGACTGGGCTTCCTTTAGAGACCTTCCCGGCAGACTGCCCCTACACAGCAGAGCAGACGCTCGACAGTGAATCTTTGCCAGAAAAGTAGTTTCACTCGTATCGAACGGTTGCTATCCATTGATCAAAAACCTGCCGATTGGTCTTCTTGAGCTGAGAACGCAATGGAATCAAATACTCAGTGACGAGCTGATTGACCTGCTCTTCGGTATCGAGCCAAGCATTAATTGCTCTGTTATTTGCGATCGTTGGTACTTTGCAATCTTTAAGCTCCAGCATCGATAGATCTGCGATCGCACGGTAATGGTTGGCGACGTAGACTGGGCCATCATCAGGCAAAATTTCCTGGGCTGCTAGGATGGACGACATTTCTCGAACGCCGCGATCGCTGAGTGACGGAGTGGTATCGACCAGGCCACCAGCTCCAGCGACAGGGGCTGATCTTGAGCTAGTGAATTCCCCTTCGTCGAAGAATGCACTCAGGAAGTGCCATTCACCTGTATCTTCATCGGGCAACCGAAGGTTCAGCGCATGTTTGAAGGAGATGTATCGATCTGGGCTTGTCTGGGGGATTGCGATCGGGTGCATCGTAGGGGCAACTTGCGCTACGGAAGATTGATATTAATACCTTCAGCCCTAGCAGAAAGAGCGAATGCCTGTGCAGCCTTGGTTTCGCCCTGAGCCACTGCTTGTTTTATAGCCAGTGCAAAGTCTTGAGCCGCAAGGTTACGTTTACCCATGTCAGCTCTATGCATTGCCCTTTTCCAAACTATTAAATACTCATGCTCAGGTCGAGAATGTTTAATTGCCATTGTTAAAGATTGATCACATGCGGAATACTGCTTCAACTCACAGTGGGCAATGCCTTTGTCATGCCACGCATTAGATAAATCAGGCTTGAGCTTCAATGCTTCATCCAAATGAGGGATGACCTTCTCAGGAGACCGCTTATGATAAAAACCTGCAGTTAGGTGTAAATGGAGAACACCTGTTGCCGCCAATCGTTTCAACATGGGATCGCGAGTCGTTTCAAATGTCTCCCAATAAAGTGGGAGCGCCTCATCAAATCGCTGTTCCGAGACCAGTTGCTGCGCCCCAAGAAACGTCTGCATCGTTCTAGGCAAACGATCAGACTCGCCAGCCACTACTGGGGCCGCAAACATCAGCGGGAGAATTGCTAATACAGAGCTAATTCGTTTCAGCACAAAGCCTCCAGGAACAAATACAAAAATAATAGATCAGAGAAGGCAGAGAGAAGGAGAATCCAATGAGCAACCGAGGTATAAACAACTATTTAGCAGGGTACTTTAACGGGCATACATACTTCACATTTATTCGGCTATTATGCACATTTCCAGGTATAACAGCATCTGTGCTCTTATACCTATATGTCACTATAGTTTATCCAGCAGCAACAGAGGCTAGACATCTCACTTGGTCAACGAAAGATTTAAGATATTTAAAGAGCGAAAAAATCACCCTGAAAGAAAAGTGTGAGCGGAGAAATATGTCTACGCGCACAGGGAATTACGTCAGGGATCTCATGTGTAGCCCTACTGAGCGCTGGTACTTGAAAGAAAAAAGAGCAATCAGAACTACCGTCGTGGCTAATGACCTAGGATTGAAAGAATGGAGTTCCAGAGGCAGGAAGCTCAGGTCGGAGTACCGCGAGAGACGTCAATGGGAAAAACGAAATCCAGACCACCCCAGCATCATGAAGAGCAACAACGCCTCTCCTCGACCTGTTTACGACAAAGAAAAAGGCTGGACGATCAAATAGCCCTCGCAACCTTCACGGCAACACCCGCCACAGAACCAGCCGCTCCAATAATTCCTTGAACAACAGATAGGCCACCGCCAGCAAGCATCCCAAAAGCAAGTAAGGGGGCCAGAAAACCAACCAACATGGTAAACCATATCCCTCCACCTATTCCTCCGGCATTGATATAGATCAGACTAGATATGCCAATAAGTATGGTGTACAGGAACTTGACCAACGCGAATTCAAACATCTTTAAGAACCAAGCAACAAGTGGTCCAAAGCCTTCTGAAATAGACCTTGCTACGGCAAGAGGAAGTAACAATGAAGTTACAAATAGGACAACCTCAAATAGTATCTGAATGGCACCTTGGAGGCCCGTAGATATAAAAAGAAATAATCCAGTAATTTGGTTCTGAACAAAAGATAAACTAATATCTCTAAACACTTCAGGAATAGTTGAAAGACTAAATCCATCATCCAAGATATTCGATGAAAATTCCTCAATTCGGTTGCGGTAAAATGCGATCCATCCCGCACCAGGATAGTTTCTTTCCTCAATATCTAAAATAGCCTCAGATTGCTCAATTGCATCTTCTGCACAAGCCCTGCTATCAACAACTGTTTCTTTATTACATTCTTCAAATATTGATGACAAAACATTTGGCAAAGCATCAGCATCGCCTGCCTCACCAATCGTTTCCAGGATACCGAAGGTTTCATAGGCGTTGGTGCTGAGCTGATTAAACTCATTTCTCAGGCCATAGGCAACATCAGCCATAAAAGTTATTTGACTAATTACTCCCATCATCACTAGAGGGATTACTGCACGTTGCCAAGTGAAATACCCCCAATCAATTTGCTCTTGCACCAACTCCATACCAAGAACAATAATTGAAATAACAGCGATTGCAACAGACAGTTGGCTAAGAAGTGTCATAAACAATGGAAGCTGATCTTCCCATATATCTTCAACTGAATCTGACACTGCTTCTTGAACGGCTGTACCGGCTTCAATGATTACATCAATTGGGCCTTGAGCCGTCGCTTCATGTGGCAAAACGAGGTAAATCAAAGTAATAAATGCTACTAGACAGAGACTTAAAAATAGTTTTCGATTATGATGATTTCGCCAAACCGTTTTCGACTGGCCAATGTACTCTGATGGTTCAACATAAAGGAGTTGATCAGATGTGAGGGGAGAATATTCAAACATCACTGAATCCTATGAATTGTGCTAGGAGGAAAAACGTGCGTAGCGTGCCGCCTGATTTGCACCGGCGGGGGATCATTCCTAAGCAAATCAAAGTCAAACCACAAACCAACAGCATCAATAAACAATACAAGTCCAAAAATAATGACACTAATGAAAACAACTTGAAACCACCAAGGCATTGCAAAAATCTGTGGAAGAGACTTGAGTAGCTTTTGAACTCGCTTTCTATCGTTCTCTTTTTCGGATAACTCATCCTCACTCGACAGTGTTGTCAACTGTTCGAGCAACTGGGTATAGGCGGGAGACCCAGGCTCAACTCGCGTCATTTCCTGAAGCAGCATTTCTGTCACTCGCTCTCGATATGCAGCAGAGCCTTTAGGAGCCTTCTGGGGTCTTTTGAACATATTCTTAGCGCCCCTGTTAACAGAGGCGCAATAGAGGTACAGAGGAATCTACCTCGCGCCTGTTGGCTGCAGGGCGGTTAAACGGCCTTTGCTGGCATTGAGCAGGCTGTAAGCTTCTTTAGAGCTACTGCCCTGATTTGCTATTTTCTCAAGAGACCCATCGATATTTGAGAGCAATTGATTAGTCTGGGCCTGCTTCTGAGCTGCAGTAATCTGACCTGACTTGATATCGCCGAGGATGTTGTTTTGGGTCTGACCCAGAACCGCCTGATATTTAGCGACATCTTGGGTCACGGTAAAGTCCATCACAGATGTCAGCGCTTCAGCCTGCTTCTGATTCGTATCCCCTGTATTTTGGATACTGGCCTTTGCAGCAGACTGAGCTTCCTGGGACAGGGTATTCTTAGCACTGGCGCTAATGGCAGCACGTTGAAAGGATTGCTCCTGAGCTTTAGATGCCATGTTGGTCATGATGCCGGTACCATCCTCGATCAGCCCCCGAAGGCTATCCTGACTGTCCTCAGCAGCGCTTTGCAGGTCAACACTACCTAGCTCACCCACGTAATCCTCGACATTTCCTGCGGCAGCAATGTCTAGCTTCTCCTTACCGAGGATGTCAGAGAACATATCTTGGGCAAACACCTGAGGACTTTCAAACCCAGTGACAGCAGTAAAAGCACCTCGGAAAAGGTCACCGCCTACGCCGCCAACTTCTTCGGCAAAGCCGCCGAGTCTTGAGCCGAAAAAATCAGCAGCCTGAGCATTCTGCCCGATACCCAGCGATACCGGAATGGCGATCGCACCAATGAGTGCTAGTTTTCGTATTCGTTTTCGTTTCATGGAGTACTCCAGTAAATGTGGACGTCCACTTATTCATTGCAAGTGGAGCTTGAGTCTGGAATCAAAGGGGCTAGCGGGTCGCTATGGAAAGCCTGTCTGTCGGCTGCGGACAAGAGAGGTCTCAACGTCCGTCTTGGCTCTGTTGATGGCTTGACAGATGGTTGATGCAGTTGCGGATCTTCGCGTTCCACTTGCTCGTTAATGTTCTGCTTGCTCTGCTGGTTCCAATCAACTGCAGAGAGACCACCAATCAAAGCTGAGGGCAGCACAACTATTGCCAGAGTAAGCAGCAAAACATTGGTGATGAGATCGATAATGTGAAACATACTTGCTCCCTTCTACGAACCCTTAAGCCGCATCATCAGTAAAGTTACCCGCCAACAACAGAGGCCGTTTCTCGACCTGTGGCAGTACCTCAGGCTTCACTTCTTCTTCATCCTCGTAGAACTTCTGGCCCGTTTTGATGGACTCCCACAGCAGCGCTGTGAACTGCTCTAGGGCTTCGTACTTGTCCGATACAGCGGCAAAGACCTCATCACGCTTGCGCTCTTCATCGGGGTTGTTGGCTAGCAGGGCCAATCGCTCCGGTGTGTCATAGTGACGCACTTTCGTCTTTGCCGCATCGTCGATAATCAGCCAACGAGAGTACAGGTCACTGGCATTGAGCTTGAATTTTGTATTCTCTCGAATCAGCGCTTCTGGGTAGCCCAAGTACTTAACGAAGGAAGCCACCGCACTCGGCTTGATAAACCCAATTAACACCATCGTTAAGTTCTGCAGGATTTGAGAGCCGACTGGACTCTCACCGATGCTATCGACATCCTGAGCCGACAACAGCACCCGAATGCCAGACTTACCACCGTTGGCCGTTAGGGTCGCAATCAGCCGCGCAATCGCATCAAACTTAAACAGAATCGGGCTTTCGTCAATAAAGAAGATGCTCTTGTCATGCTCTAAAGACCGACGCAGGGCAGCAGCGTAGGCAGACAGCGCCAGTACTGCAGCATCTTCTTCTGTGCCCAAGTTTCGCAGGGCAAAAACGATCATCTTGGCATCGGTGGGGAAGCTCGATGGCTGGCTGATAGCCTTACCCACTGAGCTATGGAGCCAGTACTCTAGCCGCTGATTGATCAGACCCAGCGCTTTATCGTTGTCTTCTGTATTGCCCTTGATATCAGGCAGTCGTGCCTTAGAGCAAAATGCCTTGAAGTCTCGTAGAGTGGGTGTCTCCTTCCAATCTTCAGAGCCAAACCCGCCATCCATCGCCTTCTGGTATCGAGCCTGAATGCCAGGATCAGAGAAAAACTCCCTGAGCGCGATGCCAAAGATCGTTCGCAGCGTCATCGTCAGCTTCTCATCCTGACTACCGCTGTTAACCAGCAGCAGCAGCGCACCTTCCAGGAACTCTCGAAAGCTGTTAAAGCGCTGCTTCTGTTCCTTTACGGTGAGATGTCGCCAATCAGGAGCTTCAAAGATGTTGTTTGATTCTTCGGCAATATCAAAGTACTCTGCGTCCGGCAAGAAGGCGCTGTAATACTTATAGGTACTCGAACCATTGCCTTTGGGGTAGTCCAAAATGACGGTGGGAATATCATTAGCTAACCCGTGGCTCAAAATGCCACCGATAGTAACAGACTTGCCCCCACGCTGGGTCGCAAAGAAGCCCATATGCTGATGCTGCTTATACAGGTCCACACAGACAGGTGTGCCACACTCAGCGATGAATTCATACCCGCTCAAGGCCGGGGTGCGAGTACGGAGTAGCGGCGCAAGACCGGGCACCTCACTACTGAAGTACATGCTGCGGCGGTCGGTGGGCACCTGGGCCAGCATCTTTCGCATCACCACCGGAAACGTATCGAGCCACAGCCGCCATGCAATCTGCTCCTCGCGCTCGACCGCTGCCGGTGAGCGGAACATCTTCGAGAGCTTGTCGCAAGCCATATCAAGCTGGCGCGGGGTTTTGCGATGGACCAAAAAGACCGTCGAGACGTAGTAAGCCACCTCACCATCGAGGAGGGCATCGGTGGTTCCAATGGCCGCTTCTTTGCTCTTTTCGGCCAGACGATTAATCTTCTTCTTGTTATCGGCGTTATTGGCCTGACGATTGGCTCCTTTGGCGAGGTCGGTTGCCCCCTGCAGCGCCTGCTTCTGATTGGCAGGCCGCAGCTCAGTCACCACTTCGCAGTCATGCCAATCATCGGCGGTGATCGGCTTCCACAGGTACTGGAGCTGCTGCTGGGGGGTCGCCCATCCAAAGGGTTTCTCTTGAAAGACCAATACTCCCGTAAACTGGCCCCTGTTGCGAATCCAGCGCGGATCTAAATCAGGTACATTCTCCTTGAACAGATGGCCGGTAAAGTGGGCCTGGGAATGGTAGATCTCTTCGATTCCCTCTGGGGTATACACAACCCGTTGGGGCAGCTCCGGCGCTTCCTCTCGGTTAAAGCGATACCACAGGTCTTCCCACAGATCATCGGCAGACAGGGGCGTGACGGATATCTCTAGCTGCTGCTCGAAGTACAGCAGCCAGTCCAGGAACCCATTGGCGTAGGCATCCCCGTAGAGGTCGGCAAACGCCTGCTGTGCCTTGATATCAACTTGGTCGGTGCACTTATCCCAGATGGACATAAGCTGCACCGATACTTTGTCGTACCAATCATCTTTTGCCTTTGCTTGATAAGGGCTGTAGGTGCAGTAGGCCCGCAGCGTCTTAGGCTGGCGGATGCCCTTCTGTGAGATCTGCTGCAGTCGTTCGAGTTCCTTTTGCAGCAGATACCTAATCTCGGGCGACCCGGCGCGTTGAAGGAGCTTCTGCAACTGGCGGGTGCGACGGTCGCAGTTCGATTCGGTGGTTAGCCTCAGGGTGAGGCTTTCACCCTGAGGGGCAGACTTGAGGCCAGCAGCAAGCTTATGGGTGGCATCTTCTAGGTCTTGGGGGGAAGCAAAGCTATGGATGCCTGACACCTCAAAGCCAAACACCAGTTGATAGACATCCGTATTCTTGATGTTGTCTCGCTTATGGAGTTGGTAAGCACCCACTTGGTGCTCCTCCATCTGGTAGTCAACAATCTCAGCGACGTTGAGGCAGTCTTCAGCGCCGACGACGGTTCCCTTTAGTCCGGCGACTTTTCTTCTGGCTTTGGTTTCTTTCATAGCTGCTGGGACTCAAGTATCGAGGAATAATCCGCATCAGGGTCGGGGTCTTGATGAACAGGCTGTAGAACTTCCAGCTTTTGGGACCGACTAGGAAGAAGTAGAACACGAAGCTCATCGCACAGAGCATCACGGCCACCGGCCAGTCGAGGTTGAAGGCACCCCTAGCCATCAATGCCAGGATGAAGCCCATGATGGACGGCACCACCATGTCTGCTGGAATTGGCCCCAGAGAAGCCTTCTTCCCCAGGGCTTTCCTAACGGTGAGAGGGTATTTGGCCACTACCCAGCACCATCAACGACTAAGGCAATCATGGAGTCAATGACGGTGATCGCCAGAATAATCTTGAGAGGGGTCTTAGCAATCTCGATCCACTCTCCCCCTTCTTCTGAACGCATGGCTCCGAAGACCCGGTAGGCAGAGACAGCAATATAGATGACATAGACAGCCAGCATGATGTTAAAGAGGAGGTCCGTCAGTTCGGTGGTGTCAGGGAACGAAGTCCTGAAGAACTCTCTGCCACCGTTAAGGAACTGCGCCCGCGCTGGAAGGGTGGTGAGAATATTGAAACCCAGGAATCCCATCACCCCGATTGTCAGACGGGCGGTGTATTTGGAGTAGCGCTTTGCAATCCGGGGGTAGGCCCAGATACAAACGACGATCGCGGAAAAGATCACATGCGGAATATACAGAGGACCAAGCATTGGTTTTTCCTTTGTTAGTAATGAAGAACTGGATTTTGGACACAAGTATGGGCAGTCTATCCAGGGGGCGGCGGTCTACCGAACCCTGGCGCAGAGACTGCCTCAACAGGACTGCTGGCACGCTGGACGGAATGGTCGCTAGACCTTTTCGAGTTCAAGCGAAATGCTGGCATTGCTCGACTAACCCGCTTTTGCACAGACTTAAGTAAGCCGCTGCTAAGCGTTCTCAGTCGGTTGAATACCGCTTGAATCGGGGTGGGACTGACAGCAGGAACAGGCTTGTGGCGAGTCACCTGTCCGGGTGTCAGTGAAGTTTTCAAAGACTGCTTGAAGCGATAGGCTTTTGGAAACAGCCGCCGCCGCAAGACTTGCATCGCAGCTTTCACTTCAGTTGCAACCTGATGCCGCGTGACGTTGAAGCGTTCGGCAATACTGACATAGGAGCGACCCAGCAAACGAAGGAACACCCACTTGCGGAGGAGGCGAGAAAAAGACTTCAGCGCCCTGTAAATGCGACGGCGGAGAGAGCGATTATATTGGGCCTCACTAATCCAGCTCAGGGGTTCAACAATTGGAACGCTGTAGGCAGAAACAGCTTTTTCGTAGGTTCGATGCTGTTTCTCTTCAGCTCTTTTCAGCTTTTGGATACTGTTTGAGACTGCATATTTGGCATAGGTGAAGAATTGAACGCCTTCTGAAAAGTCGAAGCGCTCAATGGCGACAGGGATTCCTTCAAATCCTGCCTGTAGGCAATCGTCATATTCAAGCCATGCGTATCGACTTGACCACCGCTTAGCGATCATCGACACGAATTCGTAGGAGGCAGAGAATACTCTGTCCCTGGCCCGCCGATCGTTGGCCTGGGCTGCTCGGATTAGTTCCAGTGGTGGGGATTTAATCATCGGCAATCCTGCACAAATGCGTGGCTGAAGCGCGTCATTGCGCTCAGCCGAACTTAGGAATTCTCGTTTGTTGAATCTGAACCGTTGGAGCTAAGCGCGATAGAAGTCAGACTCAAAACCACAAAGGCTTTCGCGGCGAAGGGGAAGAAGCCCCGAGCGTGTGGGAAAGATTGAGCAATAAATGACTCAGACCCGTTAATGAACAGAGCCTGTGCAGGTTTGGCGCTCGATAGGGTAGCCAGAAAGAAGGCAAGGCCAATAGAGACGGCTAGCCAGCAGCGATGCTTACCGCCACAGGCAATGCCTGTCGTATGTTGTGCAGGTATCATAGAAATACTCCAGTGTGGTGTTTTCCATACTTAGGAGACCTCCCCACTACCGCTCAAGCCCGTCAAAGTTCGTTCGGTAGTGGGGTATTAA
>NZ_PQWO01000045.1 GCF_003231495.1 Acaryochloris thomasi RCC1774 | reverse complement strand
CCTATACATAGAAAGAGATACATCGATTTAGGTGCTCTGAAAAAGGCGAAAAATAACGCCTGAAACCTATGCTGTCAAAGCGCTGCAGCCTTAGCGTTGTTTTCTGTTCCGATGTACCCTAAACACCTCTATGTAGTTGTTTGCCGTGCCCACACAGGTAATTTCCACGTTTCACGGAATCTAATGTCCTACGTTCTGTAAAGACCGCAGAGGAGTTAGGAGCCATGAAGCATCATCACCAAGGGAAATTACTATCGATGGTCAAATTTCGAGAAATCATCCGCCTCTATGAACTCGGCTATAACCAAACCCAGATCGCGACCAGTTGCGTCGTAGCCCGCTCTACGGTTCAAGACTATATCCGTCGCGCTGCCGCTAAATGCCTCAGCTACGAGCAACTTCAAAGTCTCAATGATAAGGAGGCTCAAGCCTTACTGGGCAAGCATCAATCGAAGCCTTTGCAACGGGACGCGATTGACTTTGAGGCGGTTCATACCGAATTGCAATCAAAAGGGATCACCCTCGCTTTGCTCTGGCAAGAGGGCCTAGATCGCCAAGAATGGAACCTGAGCTATGGTCAATTTTGCCGTCGTTACAACCAGTGGAAAGGGCATCATAATCTATCGATGCGTCAGGTCCACAAAGCCGGTGAAAAATTATTCGTCGATTATTGTGGGTTGACCATGAGGGTCCGAGATCCGTTCACAGAAGAAGAGCATGAGGCTCAAATTTTTGTCGCGTGTTTAGGTGCCAGCAACTATACCTTTGCCGAAGCAACTCCCACTCAAGCGATTCCTCACTGGCTGGGTTCTCACCAACGAGCTTTGGCCTTCTTTGGGGGTGTGCCCCACTGTATCGTTCCCGATAATCTGAAATCCGGTATCAACTCTGCTTGTCGATATGAGCCAGAACTCAATCGCAGCTACCAGGAATTTGCAGAGCACTATGGTGTTGCGGTCATTCCCACACGTGTCAGGCGACCCCGCGATAAAGCCAAGGTTGAAAAAGCGGTCCAGGAAGTAGAACGGCAAATTATTGCCCCACTACGCCATGAGCAATTCACGAGCTTTAGCGCTCTCAATGAGGCCATTACTCTCAAGCTGTGCCAGCTTAACGAGCGGACGATGCAAGGGTATGGCATGTCACGTCGGCAACGCTTTGAGCAGATAGAGAAATCGGTCCTCAAGCCCTTACCGACTTACTCGTTTGTCCTGGCGCAATGGAAACAAGCGACCGTCAACCTGGACTATCACATAGAAGTGGAGCACCACTACTACTCGGTCCCTTATTGGTTTGTCAGACGCAAGGTCAGCGTCAAGATCACCGAGAAACTCATTGAAGTGTTGTTTGAAAATCAGCGGATTGCTGCCCATCCGCGCTCATCGGTCCCGTATCGGCACACCACCTTACCTGAGCATATGCCCCCTGAGCATTGGGCCTATAAACAACAGTCGAAAGAGCGATTCTTAGCATGGGCACATCGCATTGGGCCACAGACCCTCCAACAGGTGGAAGCCATCTTCAAGCGCAAGACCTATGAAGAACAGGCATTTCGCTCAATTTCAGGGGTTCAGCATTTAGCCACACGCTATGGCCCCCAGCGATTAGAGCAGGCTGCACAACGGGCTAATCTCTTCAATCTCGTCGGTTATCAACGGCTCAAGTCGATTCTTAAATCTAATTATGACCAGCTTCCCCAAGCACCACCAGAGTCTTCAGTGCCACCGATTCAACATGACAATTTGCGCGGTCAAGACTACTACAGCTAAGCGTCCCTTTCCTCCTTTTAGTAACGATGCAACAAACCATAGAACAACTCCAATATCTCAGACTCAACGGATTGCTAGAGGCATGGCAACAACAACAGGCACAGCCGACCTATCAAGATCTCTCCTTTGATGAACGCTTGGCCCTGCTGGTCGAAAGCGAATATCTCAGACGCCAAAACCAGCGGATGCATCGGCGGCTCAAACAAGCTCGATTGTTCACTAATGCGGCCCTCGATGATGTTGATTTCCAGGTCAAGCGAGGGTTGAATAAGGCTCACTTCCTACAGTGGACGCAGGGGCAATGGCTTAGCAAACATCTCAACTTGATGCTCATTGGACCGACAGGGGTGGGCAAAACCTTTCTCAGTTGTGTTTTAGCTGAGCATCTCTGTAAGCAGGGGATGACAGTGCGCTATTTCAAAACAGCAGATTTAATCTGCCAGCTCAAAATGGCTAAGGTCGATGGGTCGTTCCCGAAATTCAGAAAGCAACTGGCAGCTTTTAATTTGATTGTTCTCGATGAATGGCTCAGAGATCCGCTTAGTGACCATGATGCAAGGGAAATACTTGACTTCCTTGATGAACGCTATCGACGGGCGTCGTGTTTGTTTGCCACCCAATTGCCCATCAAGCAGTGGCATCAAAAGATTGAAGAACCCACCCTCGCTGATGCCATCCTCGACCGCATTGTCCATGATTCGGTTCGAGTGATGCTCAAAGGTGAGTCGATGCGGAAACTCACCAGTTCAATGATCAATGAAAAGCAGGAGGATAGTCCAGCGGAGAAGACGACTTGATGACAATTTACGATCTCACTGGGCAATGCTCATATTGCCTATCTAGGGACTGACATGCCAACATACCCACATTGCCTGTTTTCATGGCACTGATGAACACTCTGAGAAGGGGGTGCCGAAGTACACGCAACTGATGCCGAAGCTATGCAAATACGCAGCAGCAGAGCAGAGCGCTCGTCAACGTCGGTTGGCCTTTTGGTCGCAGACTGATCCGATCATGCCGTGGGATTACCGTCGACGAAAACGCTCCGTCGTTCAGCAGCCCACTGTGGCTATTCCCGAAGCATCTGGTCCTTCTCGAGCTGGATGCGATCGCTCCTATCCTGATGTGTGCATTCCATCGGCTCCACCAGACCTCGACTGTGGGGATATCAGTCATCGCCGGTTCCGGGTAGTGGGTGCTGACCCACATCGGTTTGACGGCAATAGGGATGGAGTTGGGTGTGAGGGTTAACAACCCTTTCCTTGTCCCTTCAACTAGAGCTGAATCTAAAATACTTGTTTAGACATCTGTTTCGTTAGCTGCCTTGACATGTCTTTAGATAAGAGTGAGCTACGACACTCTTTGATACCATCCAAATTAGTCATAGATGTCTCACTATTGAGTATAACTTCACCATTGCTTGTGAGGGTTTTAGCGAATGCTTTATAGGAATCTGGGTTTGTAGAAAAACGGAACGCTAGCTCCTGCCCGAACTTGGATAAAGTATTCGGTAGTTCTTCCGGAGAGACGTTGAGAAGCTCCGATAGCTGTGAATCTAACGTGTCTGACAATGTTTTCGGTTTGGATTCATCGGTAAATGACGGGCTTTGTCCAAATAGCTCCCGTAATTCTCGTAAAGCTTCACTGTTTCTGAATCCAACTTCTTGCATTGAGGTATCGGGCATAGCAACATCATCGATATACTCTTCAAGCCTTGCGGAGAGAGTATCCTCAGCGTTGACGATACCCACTCCGCCTCGACGAGTATCCCAATTGTCAATTTTCCTACAGTTAGCTTTTAAGATTTTCTTGAAGAGTGTTGGGATCTTCGCAAGATTATCACTCCCACCTAGTCTTTGAGCTAACGCTTGCCTACCGCCGTGGTAGTCCAACCACAAAGCTGCCACACCTGCCGTTAGAGCCACAGAGAACGTTGTCCCGCTTCCTCGCTCAACAGGGAACTTCACTTGGCCCTGATCGTTTTTGATCGCCCGTGCTCTCCAAACAGATTCTCCGGGTGCCGAAACATCTACCTCGCCAATCCTGCTGATAGAGCCTTGCCAGATTTCCTGTTTGGCATTGCTAGCCGCAACCGAGATGACCTCATCAATCGATGCTGGAGGGGCAACCCACGGGATGTAATTACCTGCGGCTCCGAGCACAATTACGCCTTGAGATTGTGCTTCACGAACGGCCTGTCTTAACCGTCCAGATGACTGTACTGCTCCCATGCTGACTGAAATAACATCTGCCTGATCTTTTACAGCGCGTTCAATGGATCGTGCGAGGTTGAGTACGCTTTGGGGCCAGAGGACGACCGAATAGGTAGTGCGGTAAGGAATCAGCGCTGCACCTGGGGCAACTCCCGTCACGAAGAGACAATCTGCACCGCCTCTGGGACTGACAATGACGCTGGCTGCGGAAGTACCATGCCCAGGGTTTGGGATGATGACCCCAAAAGGTTCTTCTAATTCATCTAGGGGGTCTGAGTGAGTTTCTCCATCAATGAAGTCGTATCCCTGCTCGATTAGTAAGTTGTCTTTAATTTCAGGGTGTTGTCTATATCCTGTATCTGGGTGTCCAATGATAATTTTTTGACCTGGTGGCTTCTGAATGTGGCCTGGGAAAAAGCGTTCCCAGGCTTGGAATACTCTCATTTCCTTCAATGCCCACTCCAGATCTTGGCTTTCAGGTAAATGTTCATCTGATCCGGTTCCGAGAACAGAGCGATATTCTCGGGTAAAATCCTCGCTGTCTTCCTCGTTGGGTAGTTCAATATCTTCAATCCAATCAGGTCGCCCTTCAACCACAGCGGCAAAGAGCGGTTCCACACACGCAATTTCTGAGAGTTCGTCCATGTCGTATGCCATTTCCCAAGCTTCTCGAACGGTTGGGTTAAATTCTTCAGCAATCAGATCAAAGTTTGTTGACTGATGACCGTAAGCCTGGACTGTAAATTCTATTTTGAAATGTTTGTAAATCAACTGCTGCACATCTTGCGGCTTGCTTGACGTACTAGTCTCGATAGCAAACCCTTCAAAGACTGGAGCGCACTGCTGAGCTATGGTAGCTTTCATGTTCGGCATAGAAATACCTACAGATCCGTATATTGAGGTTTTTTTGATTGAAGTGTATATGGATACTGCTACTTATCAGTAGCTAACGCCCTGTTTCTCAAGGGTTCAATAAATCTTCATATGTATCTTCTGGCAGCCAGGTGTGGTCAATTCACCCTTACAATTTTGACAAGGATACCGCCGGGGCCTGGTGAGAGACCATCGCATCTACGAACGCATCATCTAAGCCTGCCGCAAACCTGTGGCCGCAACTGCAATTCTCCTGTAACTCCAGCGCTTATTGGTGGTTTAGTAAATCTCTAGAGCTGTACTTGCCACTCAAAATATCGAGGCTAGGATGGCAGCAATTGGGCTGTCGTACCCCCCGCATTAGCCCAGCGTGGCTCTCGAAAAGGTAACCATTACCGAAAGGGATTGGACACAAATTAGCAAGCCTAGCCGACCTGTATGGCTGTTGCTATTGCTGAAGAGCCTTTATCAACCTTTCCTCTACGACGATTTTTTCCGCTTGCTTTTAGACTTGGACTTTGACCGGGCAGCAGCAGCCTGGGCCGCCTCTACCCACTGCACGAGCTGTTCTAGATTATCAAAGACCTCACCCGGAAGCCGATAGTAGGACATTTGGATGGGTTTACCTTTGCCGTGGTAGGTGAAAGGTTCCGAGCCTGCTGCAATGTAGTCCTCTCGGTTCTGGTCATCGACCTTGAAATAGAGAACATCATCCGCAATCAAGGCGATCATCACACTTTCTACAAAGAGGCCATAGCCGCCAAACATGAACCGGGCCGTCACAGGCGTAACCCGATTGAGATGGGCAACCACTTGATCAACAAACGGAGAACGATTGGACATACTGAATCTCAAAAAGTATTGCTTCTACAATTAACTGGGGCAGATGTGAGCGATCGCTAATCATCAAACAAAAAGCTCAAACCATCTTCTCCTTTTCTGTCTGCACGGGCTGTTTCTACGCGTTCCCAGAGCCGTTCATCATCGCGGTAGATCGACATGGCTTGTTCGGCAAGACGCGCCTCTAACTCACTGCCACGGGAAATAGTATCCACAACATAGTCAAATGCTTCTGGCAACCGCAGAATGGCGATGGCCTCGAACGAAATCCTCAGTCGTTCTTCGTCGAGAATGTTCTCTGCGAATTCTCGCAGTGCATTGAAAGCTGACAGTCGCCGTGAAGATCCCAAGGTAATCGCTGCAACAGATACTACATCAACATCAGAAGACTCTAGAAACTGAGCCACGAACCGTACCGTTTCGTCTTTCTCCTCAGGATTAGTAGTGGGACCAGAAAGGGCAAATAAGACCGAGAAAATTTCTTCTAGAACCCTGACATTCTGTTCGCCACTGAGTGCTCTCAATCGAAGCAAAGCAATGGGCGTTGTTCCTGAAAAGCAGCTTAGCGCTTGCGCCGCCCCTGCTCTAGCTTCGGTCTCTGGGTCCGCCAATAGGTCGGCAATGTAGAGTAGGGCATCAGAATATCCAGTTTCAGCCAGTGCCAACGCGCATTCAGCTCTGAGTTGAGCGGCCCGGTCTTCTTTGCCACCCCAGACTGCCTCAAACTGTTTGTACCTGATGCCCCGTATGTAAGTGGTTGGTTCATAGGCTTTCAAACGTCGCAAAGCCTTAATGATATTCGCCTTTCCTATACAGCCCGGATCAACATTCGCTCCATTGTTGCTCAGCCGTTCGTAAGCTTTGAGCATGTCAGGAATGCCATCTTTCCATTCCAATTGGGCCGCAATCTTCGCCGCTTTGCCTATAACAACACCATGCTTGCTCAATAGTCCCCGACGCAACCCAAACCATGTCTCATCATCAGGGGGAGCATCAGCCAATTGGTCTAGTTGTGAGAGGACTGTCTCGATATCGTTTTTTCGCTTTGCCACTGCTTTATCCCGAGCTTGAATGCCCTTGATTGACCTTAAATTCTATGCCCCCTTCGTCGCATTTCTTTATCCCTGGTGACTATGCCCACGTTCTCAGTTCATCAACCCAATAATTTAGGAGTGCCGTCATTTGAGATCGCCGGGCCTCAAAGGTAGCTGCCACCCATATGAACAGCAGCCCCACAACAATCCCTATGGCCCAGAGCAAAAACGACTGATCGGCAACGAATAGCCAGAGCTGACGCCCCACCTTGAGGACGAAAAATAGGCTGCCCACATAGGCAAAGGCTCGTACCCGCAGGATTAGACCTGATAGAACCAACAACAGAAAACAGCCAGCAGCGGCAAATCCCCATAGTAGCTGAGCATCAGATTCAGCCAGCGCACTCAAACACATCAAGCTCGTGGCCATCGTCCTTAGCAGATGGCGCTGGTTGCGGGTTGTGTCAGTTTTAAAGACAGGATCAATCTGAGCGATATACAGAAGGGAGCCTCCCACAAGACAGGCGATTGCAAACTGTCCCTGGAGTTGGTAGATATCAAGCAACCGCCAGATGGCCCAGTCCGCGAAGAATATGCTGAGATAGCTCAATTGAGGACGACGTTCCTGCATTGCTAACCAGGCATAGAAAGCCCCCGCAATCAGGAGGGTGGGAATAAGGATAGCGTTAGCAGTTGTTAAAGTCGCTACTAGAGGCAGAGCGAAGGCCGTCTGTCTCCACGGTCTTCTAGGCCAGCCCCATGTAGACCAGGGCAATCGATAAACGCCAGCCGCTAAGAGGCAGGCAATTGCTGCTCCCCAGTGCTGCAAGAACGGCATGGGAACCGTAAGATACAGCCCATAGCCGAGGGCTGCAATTGTCTCTAGGATGCCTGCATAGATCCAGCCCTCGCGCCTGCGTCCCTGGATAAAGGCATAGCAGGCTAAGCCACTGGTCACCCCAATCCATAGCGGCTCCCCACCAGTACTCAATTCGGCAACCAACGCTAAGAAAGCCAACCCACTGGCCGCGGTCCAGTGAAGATGCGCGATAATCTGTAATTCCTTAACCGAGAGCTTCACATAGCGTGCTAGCCAGGGGGCCAAGACGTATTCACTGTAGGCAATCACCGTGCCCAAGACTGCAAACATCAGCCAGCCATCGGCCACCCGCCCGCCAATGGCCTGCAGCAGTTGATAGATCAAGAGCTCATAGGCGCCCCAGCTCAGACCGGCGATCGCCAGATAGGACATGCCCTTGAAACTGACCTGCCGTCGGCTGACGCCAATAGCGATCAGGCTGAAGATCAGGGTATAGATTCCGGTAGTGGCGGAAAAGCTGCTGTGGCCAAAGACCCATCCTAAACTGCCGTAGAGGAGAGGAATGAGTTTTTCACTGGCCCAGTATGGTCTGTCGTTCTGCCGCCTCCATAGCTTCCCAATGCCCAGACTCAGGATGCCAAGAGCTAAGTTAGCAATCGCTAATTCTATGATTGAAGCATTTCGCAGAAGAAGCAAACTGGCCATCAAGACCTCTAGGCTCACAGCAACCTGAAACCGACTGCTCTCAGAAGGATTTTGCCAACTGTGATAGCTGATGGCAAGCGTCGCTAGCCCCGTTGCTCCGATGAGATATTGAGGGCTAGGGCCCAGCGTATCCCAGCCGCTGTAGAGCAAGCCCAAGCAGAGGTTCATTCCCAACAGATTGAGCGTATTGAGACCCCAGGCCCATCGACTCAGGGCTTTGATGTACCAGCGTCCCAACCCGCGCCGCTGCAGTTCGCCATGTAAGAGCCACAGCAACAGAGCCGTCGCGGCTACCCAGTTTGAGAATAATCCCAAAGAGATCTGCCCTTGGCGGAGTTCCCAGAGAGCTGCGTAGACAAAGCTGAGGCCAAAGCCAATGGTCAACCCACCTGCCAATGGATGCTTTAGCGTCCGAGTATTGAAAAACGTAAGTACTGTGCTGCCCGCCAACCCCAACAGACGCGGTGTGGTCCAAGCAAAGGTGAGGGGTTGAGCAACCACCAGCGTGGCCATGCCTAGGCCAGCCGCTAGTTTTGGTCTTTGAAAGCCAGACCGAGTTCCTAAAAGAGTCAGCATCACGGGCGTCATCAGCCATGACACCCGCCAAATCATATTCTCGCTACTCCAGAGAACATAGCTGACCGCAGCTAACCCGAGACCTAGATTCCAAGCACTTTCCTGCCACCTTGATGCTCTGACCCAACCGCTAACGACCCACTCTGCCATCATGGCTCCAAGACAAATGCTGGCCCAAACTGCCAGACTAAGGCGAGGAAAACCGAAGTCAATGTTTGCGAAGATAGCCGAGAGACCTGCGAATTGGGTCAAATAGAGCAGGAATGATCGCGCCTGAGGTCGTCGGCAAACAACCCAACTGAGCGTGAGGGCAGACAAAATCAGGTTGAGCGATCGCGTCAAGGGATTTAAGAAGCTGATGATCGTCAAAATCAATCCCATTCCTAAGGCCAAGCCTTCTGCTGTCTCAGTCAATTGACCCGATGACCGCTGCCGTAGTTTTGACCCCAGCCAAAGAGTCAACAGACAGTATGGGAATAACCCAACTCCCCAGAGAGCCATTGGCATTCCCACCTCGGTGGGTGCCCATTCAATCGCTGTGGATACCACCTGCTGCCGCAGCCCTGCCGACACGAGATGAGTTAGAGGCCAACACGTTTGAAGACCAATGAAAAAGAGACAGACTAGATCTAAAACCTTTGACCGACGCCTCAGGCGTTCCCCAAAGATCCATAGAGCTAAGACACTAATGGCCAATGCCTGTCCTGGAATTGCCAGTGCTGCCCAGCGACCCATGATCAGCAGTCCCACCCCTAACCAAAACCAAGGCTGAAGAGAGCGGCGGCTTAACCAGCACAATAACCAGCCGCCCAGCGCAATTGCCAATCCCATCTTTGATATCGGGATCTGGGCCACCACAATAGCTCGGAACAAGAGCAGCAGTAGTCCACCTATCACAGCAATCCGGCTTGGCTGCATCCATCCCAAGAGCGAAGGTAATGAGTCCTCGGCCTCTTCCGAAGCGACAGCGCCTCCCTGTTCCTGAATATTGTCTTCATAGGTAAGTGCTATGCAGGTCGCTAGCATACCCCCATAGGTCGCAAACCAGGGCCAACCTGGTTGTTCCCATCCCCAGTGCAACCAGCTCAACCCGACAATATTGACGGTGGTAATCCGGATTAATGAGGTGGAGAGAGACCCTCGACTCAAGCGCAGTAGCACCCCGAGAATTCCGGTTAGGGTCAGGGCTGAGAGTGCTGCCACCAACCAACCCCCACCACTTCTGAACAGGTTGAGCTGATCCATCATCCAAAAATTAACCGGGATGAGCAGCAGTGTCGTCACTTGCAGCATTCGAGCTGTGAGCTGTAGCTGAGGACGACGCTCTAGCCCATAGGCCACGGCAGCGAAAACCAGGGTATAAGCCAGCAGCAAACCATACTGACCTGCGGGTACTAGATAGCGCCATTGGGTCGCAGCTAACACCCCAGAGGACACCACCACCATAAAAACGCCCAACAGCAACAGCCATAAAACACTTAGCTCTGCCATCAGGGACTGTAGAATGTGTGTCAGCCAATCTGTTCCTTGCTGTTGGGGAGGGGAAGATATCTGAGGAGCCGGTACCCTCGGTGAATCGCTAGATGGGGGAATCGGAGCCTCCAACTGTCCAACCTGATGCGCAATGGTCGTCTCCTTGCTCAGTGAGGTTGTTAAGAGAGCACAAGTCAAGTTTTGCAGGCAAAAATTGCGGACTTGTGAATCTGAGATTAACCCTAGCTGTAGCCACACATCCAGCCCCTTCAACAGAGCGGGATGGTTTAACTGAATCCTCAGAGAAAGCTGAGCGGAACGGCCAGAATCCATTGGTTTACAATAGTCCTAAATGATTTCAGAAGGGCGCAAGCTCACTGCCTTTAAGTCACTAGCGTAGAGCCGCATCGAGCAGTATCCCATCAACAGAACGTTGTGATGAGTGCCAGATTTCAATATGGATCTATCTTGGCGACTGTTCCTCTGTACATTCAATGAGGCAATCGTAGTCGCTGCATGCCGAATCGAGTGCAGCCAAGCTTCATGTATGGGAGCGAATGGACATGAACTGGGGTGAAGTTAATTCGCAGCAATCTCCTTAAGTATTTAATCCAGTTTGAAGCACCGCTCTTCACCACACTCGTCTATCACTTCCGGCGCTCCCAGTTTTCATATGAAGCCCGAAGATGCCCCTCTACCTGATGTTCAGGATATAGCCCGAATGTCATCACTACAGCCCCGGCTGGTGGACACCCTCTGCAGCCTGCCGTATGGCTGAGATTATCTGCGGTGTATCGTTACCCCTACTACCTCAGCTTTTCAGCCGCTCGGTAGGCGTAGGGTTCGGTCGCTTCTGATCAGCCGTATGCTCTCTTGCCTTACTGAGCGACAGTGAGCAGAATATTACCAATAGAACAATATAAGCTTTGCTCCAGTAGTTGCTAAGGAAGAAATGAAGGGCAACGATTTAAGTCTGGAAGCAGTGTAGGTCTTCTATCGTCACCCACCTCAACTAGATATTTGTAGATTGCGGAATTTTTGACGGCAGCAAAATATCGTAAAAAGTAGGACGAGTTTCGTTCCGTTGTTGAATGGTCAACTC
The DNA here is from genome assembly GCF_003231495.1 of Acaryochloris thomasi RCC1774. NCBI lineage: Bacteria > Bacillati > Cyanobacteriota > Cyanophyceae > Acaryochloridales > Acaryochloridaceae > Acaryochloris > Acaryochloris thomasi. Next base: position 6,429 of record NZ_PQWO01000045.1, on the reverse strand, counting down.
AATCTCTTTCAACTTGTTCTGAAAAATCTCTAGGTGATGAGAGATTCGTGAATCACCAAAGTAATCATGCTGATTCATCTCCTCTAGCTCTACCTCATTAGCCTTGTATTGTCCGATTTGAGTGTAGTACACGGATCCTAATGTATATCCAAAATTCATTTGTTGCTCAGCTAGGCTAAGTGATGGCAGCATCGAAAAGTAGTCTGCTTCACTGACTTTAAGAGTCGTTGGAGCCGCATTAAATCCTGCCAGTGGCATATTGGGTGCAAACGACATTAACGATGCTTGGGTGAAATTGACTGCTGCATGTTGAACGCTACAAGTGAAGATAATCAGCGTTGTCGCATCGATCAAATAATCCAACGTTCGGATTTTTGGTCTTCTGTCCTCTGGTATGACTTCTCCTATCTCTGTCATCTGGCCCCCATCCTCAGCGACAAGTTCTGCTAGCCACGCCTGTAAAACGGCATCACTTAGCACCTCATCATCACTGCTGTAGTAGACCTCAAGGTATGACTTAACCCACTTATGAATGGCATCCCAAATGAGCAACGCATCATCACGATAGGGGTAGTCCGGTAATTTTTGTGGATCATCTACACCACGAGCAGCAAAGGTTTTGGGAAGCATTGAATCATTAAATGCAAACGGGTATCCCTTCGCAGCCTTAACACTGAGCGTTACAGACGATAGCAACGTACCCGATAAAATACTTTCCACAACACCACCCTTAGCAATCAGGCTACCTGCAGCAGCATTATTGATGAAGAAAGTACCCTCAAAATGAGGCAGAAGGAGCTTACCTAACTTGTGTTTTGCTAAACGACGGTAGGTACCGAGCGCTATTGGCTCAATCCACAGATGAGTGCGTCCTAGGTGTGAGATTAGTTCATGGTAATTGCCATCAGCGACCTGAACGACCGTCTTTGCCATTCTCCAAGCCCATCGCTCCTCATCAACAGCCGCTATACTGGGTGGAGTAAAAATGAGACTGCCAGCGTCTTGACTGCATTGAATCGCAACCGGTGTCAGTAGACGGCCCGGACAATCACCCGAGGCGATCGCAAACAAAGCTAGAGGTGCATAACCGAATTTCTCAATCGTTTCTTTGATGCTACCGTTTACCCCTACCTCAACAGTCCCTGGATCGATTTCGTCCAGAATCTTGTAGTCAGCCAGGTAGATCCGCCCCTCGTCTAGTGCAGCCTGAAGGGAGTCATCTTTACCCATCACCTTTGTATAGTGTTCCTCAGTTACCTTGAAATACTCAGGGAGTTCAGAGACTTGCATAATGACCAGTGGGTTAGCCCCCGCCACCCGTTGAGCTGCAAAGGAGCGATCCTCAAGAAAATGATTGCTAATATCCGGTAAATAGATGATCTGAAATAGATTGCGATAGTCCTCAAATGAAAGATGCTTTACCGGGTCCTTCGTTTTAGATTGCTGTTGAATATCATCAACCATTGCCTCAACCCTGGCTTGCACCTGATCGGGCTTCTGGTTTTGCTTAACATCTTGTTCAATATCTTGAGATTTAGGTCTGCGCTTGAACCGATTTGTCAACGCTCGGGCAATGCTAATGATGAAATCAAAGAGTCTTTCAATATAGGAACTGTTCTTTGGATCTTCTAAAATTCTGTATAAGCGGATAAATGTAATCAGGCGGCAGGCCGATCCCTTTCGGAGTGATACATTTTGCATGGCCTGATTTGCAACTAGTCTAAGTACAAGGGAAACTACATTTTTCGTCCACTTCCATTTCGTAAACGACTGATCAGCAGGTAAGACTTTCACTGCCATTGGATATATCAACTTAGGTGAAATATTTTTAAAGGCGTCGTACCGATACTCGTATTGCTGAGACTGAGCTTCTTGAGCAGTATTAGAGTCTGTCATAGCAGTTCCAAATATATGACTAATTCAAGCAGAGCATTACAGATATCTCCGCTACTATACTGGGATGAAATGCAAAGATCTGAATAAATCTGAATCCCGTAACAAAGAGTAATTTATGTCTCTTAAATATTTGTGCCAAACACGATTTACTTCTGGAATAGATGTATGCGAATAGAATTTACAAAGTGCTTATTTTTAAATTTTCAAAGCATTTATATTCTGATTGAATGACGTAGGTATATTATTTAGAAAACGGATAATGGATGGATGGTACGGAATATATTAATTAATCTTTGTGGTTCTGTATTGAGTACTCAATATGTTAGGTGTCAACATTCCTTGAGATGACATGAGCACTCAAAGAAAAGTACCGCCCTGTATTTCAGGAAAGATGAAATGTTTCTGATGTTTATTTAACTCTGCTTGCCACTGACCTATGCATCGATTAGTAAGTGAGAAATGGATGATTTCTGTGTGTGTCGAATGCTTCTTCAGTTAGCATTCACTGTCGATCACCGCACCACCGGCAACTCATCCCATCGCGTTGTATATGCCTGAGTACACCGCTGCCGCTTCATCGCCCACTGCTGAGTGCAACCCTCGCTCGCAAAGAAGACAGCCCTACGACCATATAGACGATTGAGTTGATCTACAGTCCGCATCAGCGCGATCGCTTTCTCACTGTCCCTCTCTTGAAAGAGATGCCCCTGTATCGCATTGGCCTGGGAGATATCAAATAGTATCACCCCCGCCTTGGCATAGAGTGACCGGAGTCAGAGACTATTTTCCACTCATTGAATAGAAGTTGATTCCTCCTTTCACACTCAGCTTTCTACATCGCACCAGGCATTTCAGGCCTGCTAGGAGCCGTAACGCCAGCGAGGCCTTAGGTATCAAATGGTTGGGCTATTTTTAACAGTCCCGTGGGCAAAGGTTTGATCTTAGGACCATGCGTAAATTACGACCATAGTGTTGATAACTCAGTAGTGCCGCACTAACCAGATCGTGGATCGAGCTGATGAGTAAAACATTTACCCGTTCAGAACTCCGCAACATTGCTAGGTACCACAAACTCCTCCTATGGTCGATTCTTGCGGCGATCGCAGCCAATCTTGCTCGGCTCACCCTAGAGGGGGAAGCCATCTTCTGGGCATCTATAGCTGTGCAGCCCTCTTTTAAATCGTGACCATCATTTACCGTGGAAAAGCCCTGAAGTTTCCGATAGTCGGAATCGTTGTATTGATATTGGGTTTGTTCCTATCTGTGCTGGGTCTATTGCTATTGCTTTTCATCCATAGCAGAGCGATAGAGACATTGAAGGGAGCTGGAATCAAGGTTGGCTTTATGGGAGCCGACTCAACCACAATTTAAAGTCCAGAGAAGCCCGCTCAAATTTCGCAACGTATACAAGCCATTGGGGTGCAGCAATGCCAAAGCTAGCCGACTGTCCGAATTCTGAGCAATATGACTATATTGTCGTGGGATCTGGCAATGGAGCCTGTGCGTTTCTGCATCAATACCTCGCCTGTTCAACTCAGGGAAACGTTTTGGTTATAGAAGAAGGCGAGAACTTCTTTGAAACCAGTGATATCTCCCACCAACGGAACTGGACCCAATCCTATTCTGAAGCCAATATCTTCAAACTTCACAACGCTCAAACCCCCGATGGAACCCCCATCCTTTCCGGTCGAGCCTGCACAATGGGAGGGGGTGGCTCCATCAACTACACCATGATCTTTGAATCATCCCAGTGGCTGAGTGAGCATCTTGGGCATGATCCAGATTATTGGACAGATAGAAAAGCAGAACTATCACAAGCCTTCGAACGGACAGATCCGAACCGGACACTGACGCCAGCGGCTGAGTATGTCAAAGCAAAATTAGAAGCCCAGCAATTCACTATCAACAAAGATAATAGTGGGCATATCCCCGTCTATCCAGACGATCAAGACAAACAGATCCACATCTTTCCCACTCAGTTCAATGAATTTGGTCAACGGACCCATAGTGGGATCTCCCTTCTGCACTGGTCTGACAACCCTCGATTGGACTATGTGACTCAACGGAAAGTGACTCATCTGCAGCTCGAAGCAGCAGATGATGAAGACCTACGTTGTTCAGCAATTACCATCGAGAACCTAGAAACAGGAGACCTTAAAACCCACTTATTGGGTAACCACACCAAACTTCTCCTCTGTGCTGGAGCAGCGACCCCCCAATTGCTTTACGAGCATCGAGATCGTCTCCAAAATCTTGAAATTGGTGAACATGTCAACGATCATATTCTCCTGCCCTTTGGGATTTACCTGCTTCCTAAGCCTCTTCAGGTCAGTCTTAAAGACCAGTATCTCTCCCTGTTTGCCACCACCGAAGTTCGCCTCGGGGAAGATGAAGCCGAAGAGCCAACCGTTTGCAACTTTGACTTCTTCTCTGGTCAATTGGATGTCCTGATTTACTTGATTTCTCATCTATTCCTAGCCTTTTGGGTGCCGAACTGGCTCAAGGTACTGATGATCGGCAACCCACGGGTCTTTCAACAGCTTAAGGATGTTAGTCGATGGTTGATTGCCCGATTGAATGGCCTCGACGATCTTCTGTGGTCCCTTCGGCATCCGACTCAGATGGGACAGCACCAGTGGAATCTTATTTCAGCCATTGTGAAATTCAATATTGTTCGTGAAGGATTCTATCAACCCTCTGATGGTAAGACTGATCCTCCATCAGACAAATCTAAACTGTATGAGGTTATCCTTCGATGTTTCCAAGCTAGCCCGCTCCAGGATGATCCAGACTATCGAATTGCTAGAACAGCTCTCATCAATCAAATTCCCCTTGTCGAATCACTAGGTGCTAAACCTCACCCATTCTTTCAATTCTTGATTCGACTATTCACCCGAATGCCCTATTCAAAGTTACAGGTGGATGACTATATTCAGCACTATAGTCGCAATGATTTGCTCACCGAGCAGCACCTGTCAGGCGGCTGTGTATTTGGCAAAGCCCTCAACCGAGGAGAGGAGTCCGCCCACGATACGGGTAAAGTCATTGGCAGTCAGAACATTTATGTCGCCGATCTTTCTGCTGCACCGCTTCCTAGGGTGAGTCCACAGATGACAGCATATTTGATTGGTCATCATGTTGCCACCCAGCACTGTCAGAGAGTTTAGGAATACTGATCGTTGAATAGGGTAAGGATGTACGATCCCCAAACCCTTTAGTACTTGAGCAGACCGCAATTATTCCTTGAAGGAGAAGTCATAATGGCCGCAAAGCATGACGTTGATTGGGTAACTGAGCAACGAGCAGGGTATCGAATTCACCAATCAGGAGATCATGTCTCTGGGACCTACATGCGGGTTTACGTCCCCGACACTGCCACAAAACCAGGGAACCCGCTCAAATCAATTGTGTATCTTCATGGGTTCGCCCTGTGCATCCCTGATTTTTATGAGGAGCATATGCTCCAACTGGTGAAGGAGGGCTACATCATCTTTTTCCCTGACTTCCAGCCCAGTTTCTATCGCACCGTCCTTCCTTCCGCTTCTCCTCAGACTCGGGAAGATGAAGATATCGAACATTGGAAGCGCTGGTATTCCATTGCTACTGGTAAGAAAGTAACCCAGCAAGAGGAGCAGGCTCTCAGCGTCAATGAACTCCTGTCCCTCGATCAAAAAGAGTGGCCCCAAGCGGAAGAGATGAAGTGGGGGCCTGGATTAGAGCAGCCGATGGCAAGCGATGTTCGTCGAGTCGCTTGGGTGTTATTGCTCTTGATTGGGTTCTTTAAGCTCCTGGGCTTCATTCGTCAGGAGTATTCAAAAAATATCATTCACCTGCTCTCCACGGTGGGCATCAGCTTGTTTCAATATCCAACCTGCTGGTTGGCGAACGCAGTGAAGCTGACTGAAAATGCATGGAAAGAATTGACCCTTGATTACCCCCACTGGGCGACTACTGAGTTGTCTACGTTTGCCTTTGGTCATTCCATTGGTGGCCTAATCGCCTTGAGTGTGCCCTCTAAGGTGACCTGTGACAGTGACCCCCGAGTTGTGCCCCAGAAGATCGTGGTTGCAGATCCAGCCCCTAGCACATTGATGGGTATCCCTGGTTTTGCTATTTGGCTATTACGACGGCTTCATTCCCCCTTTACTCAAAAGCCAATCGAGATCACATCAACAGGCGAAGCGATTAAGGTTCCAGTGGCGATTTTACATGGTGGCTCCGATAAACTTGTGACACCGCAGCAATGGGTATTAGGAACGCCCTCCAACTATGATGCGATTTCCAATAGTGTGGATAAGGCTATCTATTTCTCCTACTCGAATCCCCCTGGTTTGATAGCTTTTCATAATCAGGCGGTGACCAGCACCCAATTCTATGGAGACGGGTTAATGCGGGAGTTTGGCGGTGTAAGTAGGGAGGTGCAAATAAGCTTAAGATAGCTATCGTATCTATCGCCTCTTCCTCCATGCCAGCAGCATTGCGTATCACTTTGACTGAAGATGAAGCATCAACTCTTCAAGACCTTCGCCAATC